>JAABTM010000534.1 GCA_011389855.1 Desulfobacteraceae bacterium | reverse complement strand
GAATTTCCTTCAGCGTTCGAAACATCGCCTCCGCCAATCACAAGTAAAAGAAGCATTTCTTAAAACACCTCTAATCTTATATCCCGTTTTAAAATGCGATGTCAATCATTTACGGAATCGAATTCAGCTTTTCGAAACCCATGGGAAAAATGGCGGTCGTACAACCGCGACGGTTCAACGCCTTCCCCTCCCACGCGCGGCCCCAACACTTTTCCCACAATGATCAGGGCCTGGCGGGTGATGTTTTCCGTCCGAACCGTCTCAACAAGGTCCGACACCTTCGTAAACCGGATCTTCTCATCCGGCTGACTCACCCGGTAAGCGACGGCGACCGGCGCCTCCGGCCCGTAGGCATTCGCCAGAATATCAGCCACCCGGTCGATCAGCGAAATGCTCAAATAAACGGCCATGCTCGTGCCATGCGCCGCCAGTTTCTCCAGAGCCTCGGCTTCCGGCACCGGGGTCCGTCCGGCCATGCGGGTGAGGATCAGGGTCTGGGAGACCTCCGGCAGGGTGTATTCGATGCCCATGGCCGCCGCCGCGGCAAAAGCGGCCGTCACGCCGGGAATGATCCGGTAAGAGATGCCATGCCGGTCCAGGGCCATCATCTGCTCGAAGATCGCGCCGTAAAGGCTCGGATCGCCGGTATGAAGCCGCACCACCCGTTTGTTGTCTTCCCATCCGGACCGGATCTCCGCCACGATCTCGTCCAGGTGCATGCCGGCGCTGTTGAGGGTTTTGGCCCCCGGTTTAGCCCACTTCAGCACCGCCTCCGGCACCAGGGACCCCGCGTAGATCACCACATCCGCCCCGGCCAGGGCCCGCTGACCTTTGACCGTGATCAGCTCCGGATCGCCCGGCCCGGCCCCCACGAACAACACCGCCCGGTCGTCGTCCATCATGACGCCTCCCGCTGATCGGCGCCGAACCCCGGCAGCTTGAATTTCATGGTCACCTCGCCGGTGTTCCGGTCGATGGCGATCATCCGGTCGTCGTCCGCCTTCGTTTCCACCTTCCGGCCCGTGGCCATCTCGAAGAGCCCGTTGATGAACTGCATGCCGGAGTTGAGGACAGCCTCGATCCGCTCCGGCGGCTGATTCGCCAGGAAGTCGCCGTCGCCGCCCGAGGACCGTCCGCCGCCGTTTCCGCCGGACGCCGCCGTTTCCGCATCCGACGCCGACATCCCTTCATCTTCCTCCGCCTCGTAGGCCACCCGCTCATCCTCCCCGGACAACACCTCCGGGTTGAGGTAATGGGGCGTGTCCTCCGGGATCTCCGCCCCGGGCCGCGACTCGGGCCGAACCTCCACCAACTCTTCCTCGCCCATCATGGCCCTGAGCCGGTTGAGCATCTCGGCCCGCTTTTCCTGGGAGAACTCCACCATATCCGTCGTACCGTCGAAAACCCCCTGGAACAGGTCCGTTTTGAGCTGAATGCCGGCCAGGATTCGCTCCTCGATGCTGTTTTTCATGATCAGGTTGACCACGTTGACGCAGCGGCTCTTCTGGCCGATCCGGTTGACCCGGCCGATGCGCTGGTTCATTTTGGCCGGATTCCAGGGGAGTTCGAAATTGACCACGCAATCGCCCGCCTGAAGGTTGAGCCCCGTCCCCCCCGCGTCCGTGGACAGAAACACCCGGCACTTCGGATTATTCGTAAACTCGTCGATCAGGGCCTGACGCTTGTGAACCGGAATTTTCCCCGACAGCTCCACGAAGGAAATCCCCTCCGCGGACAACTGCTTGGCGATGAGAAACGTCATGGCCGTCCACTCCGAAAAAATCACCACCTTTCGGTTGTTCTGGAAGACCAATTCATCCAGAATCGACGTCAATTCCTTGAGCTTCGGCGACAGGTTCGTCTTCCGGTCCACCAGGTAGGTGGAATCGCAGACCCGGCGCATGCACAGCAGCAGTTCCTGGATGCGGCGCAGGTCCATGGGCGTCAAAAATTTCTTGTTGAGCAACGGCAGCAACGAATGCGCATACCCGCCATGAATCTTGGACTGGGCGTCCGTCAGGTCCAGATAATAATTGTTGACCACCTCGTCGGGCAGCTCCGAGAGCACCTCCTCTTTTCGACGCCGTATCACGATGGATTTCAGCCGCTCGTGGAGCGCGTCCAGGTTCCGGTACCCCAGGATTTTGCCCTTCTTGTCCCGGCTGATCATGAAATGATCCGCCGCGAATTGCCACAGGGGCGAGAGCATTTGGGGGTCGAGGAACTGGATGATGGAATAGACGTCTTCCAGCTTGTTCTCCAGGGGCGTGCCGGTCAGGACCATGGCGTGCTTCCGGGGCAGCCGCTTTACCGCGTCGGCGGTCTTGGTGTTGAAATTCTTGATCCGCTGGGCCTCGTCCAGGATCACCAGA
>JAABTM010000239.1 GCA_011389855.1 Desulfobacteraceae bacterium | reverse complement strand
TCCTTGAACTGCATGAAAAATACTACATGGGCGATATCGGACTCCGACATGCCTTATTGGGATATCGGGAAGGCGACATATCAGGGGTGCTTGAAAACATCGTTTTCCTTGAACTCAAACGCCGGGGGGCAACCTGCTTTGAACTGGCCCATGACCGGCTCATTGAGCCGGTGAAAAAGAACAACGCTGTGTGGACGGACTCCGGAAAGGGTGCGACATCCTCTACCTGGTCTGCCACGGCGCGATGGTCGACGGCCGGCTCCGGCTCTTTCTCGAAAACGACGCCGGACAGGTCGTTCCCGCCGCCGGCAGTGAACTCGCCGTCCGCCTCAAGGAACTCGGAAAGCTCCCCCGCCTCGCCGTTCTCGTCTCGTGCCAGAGCGCGGGAACCGGCGGCGATGCATCCCCTGAAACGGAGGCGCGCTGGCGGCCTTGGGGCCAAAATTTGAGATATTCATCATTATAATTCATATTAATCTTGTACTTTTAAATCCTCCTTTTCCCGAACCGCGTTGAGGCTGAGCATGGGGGCCGCATGATCGCCTCCTTCCGGGCTTCGTCCCTGTCCATCTTTTCCGCATCCTTGAACTCGGTGCGGGGTTTGGTTTTGAAATTCATTATGGCGATTTTATACTCGATCCGGTATCCTCTTGGTGATATGAACATCGCAATGAACCGCAACCACGGAGAAAGGCGGGCCGATGAGGGAAATCGTTGATTTCGTTTTGCACTGGATGGACGCCCATCCCAATGTCCTGTGGGCCGCGGGGGCCTCTTCCCTGCTGATTTTTCTCGCCACCCTGATTGGACTGCCGTTCATCATCATCAAACTCCCGGAAGACTACCTCGTGAGCCCGAAGGACCACTCGCTCCGGAAGTACGTCAGGGGCACCGCCCTGGACCTGCCTTACCTGATCATGAAAAACCTCCTGGGCTGGATGCTGATCCTCGCCGGCCTGGCCATGCTGGTCCTGCCGGGTCAGGGCCTGCTCGCCATCGTCGTGGGCCTGTCGCTCATCAAATTTCCGGGCAAACAAAAGGCGCTCCGAACCATCGTCCATCAGGAAAGCGTTCTCAAATCCGCCAACTGGATTCGGAGAAAGGCGGGGAAGGGGCCGTTGGAGAAGCCGGAATAAAAAAAGGGACAGAGGGACAGAGGGACAGAGGGACAGAGAAAGAAAAGGCAACTCGTTTCAGTTCACTTTGTCCCTTTGTCCCTCAGTCCCTTTGTCCCTCAGTCCCTATGTCCCTTTGTCCCTATTTCTTTCAAGGAGTACACATTGAACTCTCTCCTCACAATGACCTGGGTCGACCTGCTGGGGTTTCTGGCGGGCATTTTGACCACGTTCAGCGCCACGCCCCAGCTTCTGTATTCCTACCGAACCAAGGACGTGGCCAGCATCGATTTGAAGTTCATGCTGATGCTGGTCTCGGGGCTGACCACGTGGGCGATCTACGGCATCATCATCCGGTCGCTGCCCATCATCTTCTTCAATTTCGCGGGGGCCGGTCTGTGGCTGCCGATTATTATTATGAAGATCGGGGATATTCGAAGGAAGAAGGTCTGATGGCGATTACGCCCTGTGGACTGAGTGGACTTTGTGGACTGAGTGGACGATGTGGACGGCGGAACGCCCCGCGCTGTCCACTTTGTCCACCGTGTCCACTTCGTCCACTTCGTCCACTGGAAATTACCACGTCATCGTAATCACATTCAACCCGGCTCGGGGCCGCCGAATCAGAAACCGGGCCTCGTCGCCTGATTCGAGGTCGGCGATCTCCCCTTTCAATTCGTCTACGGTCCGGACTTCTTTACGGTTGATCTCCAGGATCAGGTCGCCCCGTGCGAAACCGGCCTTGTCGGCTTTGCTGCCGGACGCCACGCGGCTGACTACCACGCCGGTGGACTTGTCGAAGCCGAGTTGTTCCGCGATTTGAGGCGTCAGATCGGAAAGACTCAGCCCCAGTTCGTTGGCTTTTTCTTTCTGGGGCGCGGCGCCGGCGATCACCTGCTCGCCTTCCGAGCGGCGGCCCAGGGTCACCGTGGCGGTCCGTTCCCGGCCGTCCCTCACCAAAGAAATCTTCGTCTTCTTACCCACGGGCAGGCCGGCGATGACCGTCGACAATTCACGGGCGTCGGCCACGGGCTTGCCGTCCACCGACGTGATCACGTCGCCGGGCTGGATGCCGCCTTCGGACGCCGGCTGGCCTTCATAGACCTCCGTCACCAGCACGCCCTCGTCCCGGTCCACATTGTAATATTCCTGAAGCTCTTCGCTCAGATCCTGGATGCCGACGCCCATCCAGCCGCGGCTCACCTGGCCGGTATCCTTGATCTGCTCCACGATGTTCCGGGCCAGATTGATGGGGATGGCGAACCCGATCCCCTGCCCAGAGGCCACGATGGCGGTGTTGATGCCCACCACGCGGCCGTCCAGATCCAAAAGGGGGCCGCCGGAGTTGCCGGGGTTAATGGAAGCGTCGGTCTGGATGAAGTCGTCGTAAGGTCCCGCGCCGATCACCCGGCCCTTGGCGCTGACGATGCCGGCGGTGACGGTCTGTTCCAGGCCGAAGGGGCTGCCGATGGCAACCACCCACTGACCCACCTTTAGTTTTTCGGAATCGCCCCAGGGGAGCGGTTCCAGATCGTCGGAAGGATCGATCTTGATGAGGGCCAGATCGGTCTTGGGGTCCCGCCCCACCAGCTCGGCGTCGAATTCATCGCCGTTGGTCAACCGCACCTGGATCTCGTCGGCATCCTCCACCACATGGTTGTTGGTGACGATGTACCCCTCTTTGTTGATCAGAAACCCCGATCCCAGGCTCCGCTGCCGGAATTCCCGGGAGGGGGCGTCTTCGTTGAAGGGTCCGAAAAACCGATGGAAGGGGTTCTGCCGGCCTTCGGGCTGCCGCGGCCCCTGGGGTCCGCCGAAGGGGCCGAAGAAATGGCGGAAGACCCGGCCGCCCTGCTCGGTGACCTTCACGGTGCGGATGTTGACCACCCCGCTCTGGGCCTTCTCGGCCAGACGGACGATGGTGTCCGATCCCAACTGGGCCGCGGCGGTTCCCGAACCGAGGGTCAGGATCAGAGCCAGACCCGCCGTCAGGGCGATCCATTTTTTGAAACAATTTGCTTTTCTCATGGTTTTCCTCCTTTGAAAATAATGGGTTATAGGTGATGGGTTATAGGCAATGGGAAATTGACATTGTGGGCGCAGCCACATAGCCCCGATCATAATCCGTGAATCAGCGAAAAAAAATAGGGCCAATCAGGTATTTCGATCCTCACCAAACGGTATTTCACGATCCCCCCTTTTTGAGAACCCAAAACGATTTTGGACAGGAATCATCTGTTTGCAATTTTTAAAATGTATGCTATAGAGATCATTAAAAGCGATAATGCTTTTTATAATGAACTTGTCATGGGAGGGCGTTCATGCCGCGATCATCCGCCGAAAAGGGCCTGCCCTTGCCGGTGCGCCAAACGCTCCGGGATTTGGGTCAGCTCATCGCAGCAGGCCGGAAAGAAAAAGGCTTTACCCAGGCCGAACTGGCCCGTCGCGTCGGGGTGGGCCGCATGACGGTCGTCCGCATGGAAAAAGGGGCGCCGGAAGTGGGCGTCGGGTATTACTTGACGGCGGCCTGGATTTTGGGCCTGCCGGTGCTGGCCTGGACGGATTTCGCCGGCCTGCGGGCGGAAACCGCCACCGCCGAATACCTTAAACAGATCCACCGACGCCTCCCGGTGCGGGTCCGCGTCCCGACGGAGCCGGTCGACGATGACTTCTGACGCCTTTATCTGGGTCTGGCTGCCCGGCGATGCCGAGCCGGTGGTATGCGGCCGTTTGAGGGATTTCGACGGCGAACTCCGATTCGCTTACGGCCGCGGCTATCTTGAGCGGGAAAGCGCCATTGCCCTCGACCCCCGGGAACTTCCCCTTTCAGCGGGCTGGTTTCGCCCCCGAATCGGTGAGATGCCCGGCATCATCCGGGATGCGTCCCCGGACGCCTGGGGACGCCGGGTGCTGCACCACCGCTTTCCGTCCGATTCGCTGGCGGAAATGGATTTCCTGGTCCGCACCGGACCGGATCGCATCGGCGCCATGGAGGTCAACCGCTCGAAGACGGCATACGCGCCGGATGAGTGGACCCCCGCGACGCTGGATGAGCTGGCGTCGGCTGCGGACCGGGTCGAAAGGGGCGAGCCCCTGCCCGAGCCGCTGGACGACGCCTTGCTCCATGGTTCCAGCGTCGGCGGGGCGCGTCCCAAAGCGCTGATCGACGGGGCGCGGGCAAAGTACATCGCCAAATTCAGCTCCGGCACGGACGTTTATCCGGTGATCCGTTGCGAATATGCGGCCATGTGGCTGGCCCGACGATGCGGCGTCGATGTGCCTCGTTTCAAATTGCTCCGGTCCATGGGAAAAGATGTGTTGCTCGTGGAAAGATTCGACCGGGAAAGAGGAGAATCGGGCTGGCGCCGGCGATTCCTGGCGAGCAGCCTGACGACCCAGGGGCTCCATGAAACCGAAGCGCGATGGGCGTCCTATCTCGATCTCGCCGGGTTCATCCGCCGGTACGGGGCGTCTCCGGAGGCCGACAATGCCGCGCTCTTCCGGCGGATGGTCTTCAATATCGTCATCGGCAACACCGACGACCATGCCCGAAACCATTCCTTTTTCTGGGACGGACGCCATTATCGGCTGACGCCGGCTTACGACATCTGCCCCATGCTGCGATCCGGACTGACCGCCAACCAGGCCATGGTCGTCGGCGCCGAGGGGCGTCCGAGCACCCTTCGAAACGCCCTGTCCGAAGCCGGGGTGTTCGGGCTCAGCCCGGCTTCGGCCCGCGAGGGAGTGGATGCAATGGTCCAGACGGTCGAAAGCGAATGGCCGGACGCCGCCGACGCCGCGGGGTTAACCCGGGTGCAATCGGATCTGTTGCGTCGGGCGACGGTCCTGTCGCCGGGGATCTTCTATTGACCCTTACTGGCTTCGGGCCACAACCTCAAATTCGATCATGATGGGGTCCACATCGCGGCGATCATCTTCCTTTCGTCCATCATCTCCCTTTCCAATCACAAATACTCCATCGCTATCACCCATATACGATCTCGACCCCATTTCAGATCTCCGGCGTCTTTTATTAAGATGGCTTCCAAGAATCGATAAACGCCCCATCATGGCGGCGGATTTTAAAATTGGCCGCTGTCTGGAAAAGGAGTTCTCCCAATGCCGGTCCAAAACGCCGACGTCGCCGACATTTTCGAACGGGTGGCCAACCTGTTGGAAATCCAGGACGCCAATGAGTTCAGGGTGCGGGCCTACCGCAACGCGGCCCGGACCGTGTCGAGCCTCGCCCGCGACATCGCGGACATGGTGGAAAACGACGAGGATCTCTCGGAACTGTCGGGAATCGGCGAAGACCTGGCCGGCAAGATCGAGGAGATCGTCGAAACCGGGATCCTGGAGCAGCTCCTGGAACTGGAAAAGGAGCTGCCCAGAGAACTCAACGACCTGATGCGCGTCGATACGCTGGGCCCAAAAAAAATCCACGCCCTCTATACCGAGCTGGGCATCGAGAACATGGCGGATCTGAAAGCGGCGGCCGAAGAAGGCAAAATCCGGGAAGTGAAGGGATTCGGCGAGAAGACCGAACAGAAGATCCTGGATAGAACGGCCCGTCTCGAAGACGCCGAAGACCAACGCACCCCGCTCATCGAAGCCGAGCAACGGGCGGCGCCGCTCATGGAGTATCTGGCGCAATCCTCGGGCGTGAAACAGCTCGAACTGGCGGGCAGTTACCGCCGGCGGAAAGAGACGGTCGGCGACCTGGACATCCTGGCCGCCTGCAAACAGGACTCCGACATCATGGAGCGGTTCGTCGACTTCGAGGACGTGGAGGAGGTCATCTCCCACGGCAAGACCAAGTCTTCGGTGGTGCTGCGGGGCGACCTTCAGGTGGACCTGCGGGTCGTGCCCCGGGTCGCCTTCGGCGCGGCGCTTCACTATTTCACCGGCTCTAAGGCCCACAACATCGCCGTCCGGAAGATCGGGGTTCAGAAAGGTCTGAAAATCAACGAGTACGGGGTCTTCAAAGACGAAGAACGCATCGCCGGCGAAACGGAAGAAGAGGTGTTCGAACAGGTGGATCTGCTCTACATCGAACCGGAACTCCGGGAGGATCGCGGCGAAATCGAGGCGGCCCGGGAAGACCGGCTGCCGAAACTCATCACCCTGGACGACATCCGCGGCGATCTTCAGTCCCACACGGACGAAACCGACGGCCGCGCCGCCCTGGAAGAGATGGCCGACGCCGCGGAGGCGTTGGGCTACGACTATCTGGCCGTCACCGACCATTCCAAAAACGTGACCATGGCCAAAGGCATGGACGCCGGGCGACTCGGGAAACAGATCGACGCCATCGACCGGTTCAACGACGGCCGGGACGGCATCCGCATTCTGAAAGGATGTGAAGTGGATATTCTGGAAGACGGGTCCCTGGACCTGCCGGACGACATCCTGAAACGCCTCGACCTCACGGTCTGTTCCATCCACTACAACCGGAACCTCTCCCGCAAAAAGCAGACGGAACGGGTTCTGCGGGCCATGGACAACCCGAATTTCAACATCTTCGGGCACCCCACCGGCCGCCTGGTCGCCGGGCGTCCGCCTTACGAGATCGACCTGGAACGGATCCTGGAAGCGGCAAAAGAGCGGGGCTGCGTCATGGAACTCAACGCCCATCCCAAACGCCTGGACCTCTCCGACCTCCAGTGCAAGATGGCCATGGAAATGGGCGTGATGCTGGTCATCTCCACCGACGCCCACCAGCCGGACGAACTCAATTTTATGCGCTGCGGCGTGGAGCAGGCCCGGCGCGGCTGGCTGGAACCGGAAAACGTGCTCAACACCCGAAGCTGGGACGAGGTCCGCAAGTTACTGAAGCGGGATTGAGACCGTCTTATCCTTAAAATTAAAATATGCATGAAAGGAGATTCGCACCATGAAAGACGATACCCGAAAAACGACAAAAACCCGCAGTTTTCCGCCGGCAGCCGCCAGCATCCTGCTGTTTGCCGGCGGCATCCTGTTCCTGATTCTCAATTTCACCGTGCTGCCCATCGTGGGCATGGTCGTGGCCGTCATCCTCATGCTGGCGGCCATCGGTCTGATGGGAAAAGCCCGCAAGCGGACTGTCCAGGAAGCCGTCAACCGGGAATAATCGGAACACACCCCTTTTTTACTGGTAGACCGCAGGGGCGAAAAATTTTTCGCCCCTGCGGCGGCCCCTAAAACAGGATGGGGGAACCTTTATGTCAAATGTCGCCATTAACGGCCTGGGGCGCATCGGACGCGCCACTTTCAAGGCAATAGCTATTCCGTTGCTTCCTCCACTTTATCTCCGGCGTCCTCTATCTTGTCGCCGGCTTTTTCAACCATCTCATCGATTTTCTCCCCCGCTTTTTCGGCAGAACCTTTTTCTTCACATGCGAACCCACCGATGGCCAATGCCGACACCAACGCCATGGTAAAAAACAGCTTTCTGAAAATGCTCATAAGATTCCTCCTTATAACAAAATGAGGATTGATAAACGGTAAAGCGCTTATTCAGCGCCTACCCGATTAGACCGGAAAAGCATCGGTTATTCGTTTGCCTCTTCCGCTGCTCTCTCCAGTTTTTTCCCGGCTTCCTCGACCTTTCCGGCGGCTTCTTCAGCCGCCTCGCGGGGGCTTTGCTTTTTTTCTTCCTCGGCTGGCCCTTCTTTGTCTGTGCATCCGACGGCCCCGATGACCAGGGCGGACGTCAGCGCCAGGATGAAAACCAGTTTTTTAAAAATGCTCATGAGATGGCACCTTCCTTTGAATTGTTTCGGGTTGTTCAAATCGTTTGTTTGTTATGCTTTACCTTTGCCCTTCTTGCATTTTGCCCCTTACGGCTGGGGCAGCACCTCGACCTTTCCAAATTTTTCAAAAGGAAAACCCAAATACAACATGCTTACTTCTGATTATACAGGTCTGAAATTGGGCGTACATGGGGTAAAGAATGGATATCGGCGGCATCGGGCCTGTATCGTCCATTTGCGGGACCGGCGGGTTTTTAGGAAGAAAAAGGAGACAAGGCAGGCCGGAGGTGGGCCGTTCGTTCAGGGAAATACCGCATGGACCCCATACCGGCGATCATACCTGTTCAAGGGGTCATGCATGCGGATCC
>JAABTM010000238.1 GCA_011389855.1 Desulfobacteraceae bacterium | reverse complement strand
TGTTGCGTTTTATTTGAAACTGTCCATATTTGCTCATCAAGAATGCAGCCAGAAAATAAGGAGAACATTCACCTTTTGGTCGTAAGATTGCGATTTTACAACTACCAGTTGCGTTTCCGATCTTATCAGAAACAAATGACAAGCTGCCGATAGTACCAACAATGGAAAGAAGTACATCTCCACTACAAAAGTGCGACCTTTTCATGATTGGTGCGTTATAAACACTTTGGGGAATTTTTATCGGATTGGCATTTTCCAAGAAGAAATCATTGACATCTTGGCCGCGAAAATAAGGAACGCCCGCGTTTTCACAAAAGTGTTTTGAGACCGATAGGTGATTGCCATCTGAAATAAGAAACCATTGTGGCAAGGCTACTGTGTCGATTTTGGATAGTCTGAGCTGATTATCAATATAATCTGGTAGGTAGTATTCACCATCAATCCTGTCAAATGAAACAACAGATGATAGCTCAGTTATACTCCATTGCGCCATCATCCTACCTCCCAGAAATCAAACCCCTGTTCTTGCGCAAACCTCACGAAAGCTTCGGCAACACAAAGCTTTTGCATTGGTATTTTGCTCGCATCCGCCAAATCTTCCGCCGTCAGATCATAATTCACCAAATCCTGATCTACCACAAGCTGCCCCTCCTGCGGATGCCCCTCCGGAAACTCCACCAGGCTGCCGTTCTCATCCACCATAAAATCATAATCCCCAGAATTGTTCTTTCCGCCCCGCTCGCTCACGGCCATGAAAATCGGATAATCCAATCTTTTCGCCACCTCCGCCGCGATCCAGCGCTCCTTCAACGTCCCGATCAAATCCGAATCCTCCAGCATCAATTCCAGCTTCCCCTTGTTGCTGAGCAGCTTGACCGTGACCTCCGCCTCGGCGATGCCCTTTTCCAGATGCTTGATCTCGGCCTTATACGTCCGCTGCTTCAGCTTCTGCTTTTCCTTGAGCCGCTTCACCGCCGCCTTGTTTTCCGCCTTGATCGGCTTCAAATGCGCCTGCAACTCCTTTTTGGTTCCCTCCCATTGTTCCGTCACCGCCTTGATCTCCATTCCGTGCTGTTCCTGGAGGGCTTCCAGATCGCTGGCCAGGTCCGCCAGCTTCCCTTTTACCCGGATCGCTTCCGCCTTGAGGGCATCCCGCTTTTCCTCGGCCTCGACGATGAGGTCCTCCTGGGACGGTTGACCCTCGGCCGCCTTCAATCGCTCCGGTTCCCCTAAATCTTCGTCTTCCCCCGTCTCGTCGTCCATAACGGGTTCCAGCTCCAGCTCCGAAAACGATTCCGCCATGAGATCCGCGATCTCCTCCGGGATCTTTTCCTCCGGCACATCCACCAGGTAAAAATGCTCGGCGATCAACTCCCGGATCTGGCCCTCATAATCCGGGCAGGCGTCGGCCACTTCCTGCTTCACCTTTTCGATTTTCGCCAGGGCTTTCGCCGTGTACTTTTGAACAAACAACACCGAAGTCTTGGTCCCGGTATGGGGCTTGAAAGTGTTGGGATGCAGCCCCACCACGGCCAGCAGGCGGCCTTTTTTCAGAATCCACTCCCGGATAAAGGCCAAAGACGAATTATTGAACTTGC
The DNA here is from genome assembly GCA_011389855.1 of Desulfobacteraceae bacterium. Lineage (GTDB taxonomy): Bacteria > Desulfobacterota > Desulfobacteria > Desulfobacterales > JAABSP01 > JAABTD01. The sequence goes on along the minus strand of JAABTM010000238.1, from coordinate 6,620 downwards.
CCTGGGGCAAAACGATGGCGGCCCTGCCGCCCGGTTTGAGCATCTTCAGGACCCGCTCGATAAACAGGACGTCCCGTTCCTCCTTGGGGGATTTGTCCTTGGCCCGTTTGAGGGCCGGCCTGGCCAGTTCGTACCGGGAGAGCATCTTCCGGTCCTTCATCTCCCCGGCGAACGGCGGATTGGTGAGGATCACATCGAATTTCAACTCGTCGAAATAGATCCAGGCCTCGTCTTCGTCCTTCAGGGTCTCGTTTTCGGGGATCTTTTTGGCGGTCAGCCTGGCCTTTCGCAGGCCCTGCATCAATTCATGGCCGGAGGCGGACTCGTACCAGGTTCGGGGATCGAGGCTGCTGACATCCGGCCCGAAGATGTTGGTGTGCCCGTCGCCCGCGATGAGCATCAGCGCCCGGGAGGTTTTGGCCGCCCGGGTCTCGAAATCGATGCCCCAGAGATATTTTTCGGCGTACTTGTACTTCCGCAGTTCCCGGGCGTCATGGTTCCGGGCGGGATAACACCATTCCATGGCATGGAGCAAAAATCCGGCCGACCCGCAGGCCGGGTCCATGACAAATTCCTTTTTCCCTGGATTGAGCATCCGGACGCACATCTCGACCACATGACGAGGGGTAAAGAACTGGCTTTTTTTCTTTTTGGCTTCCGTGGGCAGCAGATATTCGAAGGCGTCGTCCATGATCCGCAGGTTCGAGCCCAAAAGCCGAACCCCTTCGATGCGGCCGACGCAAATCTGCAAGTGGCGCTTCATCAATTCGATGTCTTCGCCTTCCCGAAAAATGCCGTGCCACGCATCGCAGGCGTTTTTGAACAGTTTGTTGATCCGGTCGTAGGTCAGTTCCGGGGTCGGGCGCATTTGTTTTGGGATTGAGCGCCTGCCCGAACTCGACGGTTTTGCCGGTGCGGTTTTCCTGGGCCTGCTTTTCGTCCCAGATTTTGGCGAAGATGAGCTTGAAGATCTCGTTGAACTCGTCCTTGCCGCTGTCGGCCAGCACCAGTTCTTCGAGGCCCTGGATGATCTCCTTGAAATTGAATTCGTTCTTCAAGTCCAGGAGCGTCTTTTTGGTCTCCAGAACGTCCGTCGGCTCCTGGCCCCGTTTGGGGATGTCGAAAAGGGTGTTGTCGAATTGCTTGGGGTAGGGCCGATAGAGGATGATGCTGTCCGCGCCGTTGGACCAGACCGCCACCGGCGCGCCTTCGGCGTTCATGTAGCTTTTGAGCTGTTCGATGCCGTCCTTGCGCTTGGGTTTTTTGCACTCGATGATGATCTTGGGCGTTTCTTTATCAGCGTCGGTGTACACCACGATATCGGCCGCCTTGGTCCCCACGCCCGTGCCGAAGTGGATGCTTTTTTCCAGGTCGATCTCGTCTGCCCGGTAGCCGTAATAATGGATCAGCTTGTAAACCCACAATTGCCGAATGATTTCTTCCGGCGCGGATTTCCCCCCTTCCGCGAACACCTGGACCTCTTTTTTGTCGGATGCAAAGGGGACGATGCTTTCCAGGAAATATTTGGTCTTTCCCGTGTCCCGACCCGTCTCCGCCGTTTTCGGGTAAATGGCGAGAATCTCGTGAATGGGCTTGCCAAGCCGCTCGAATTCTGTCAGTTCGTACCTGACGCCGGGTTCCTTGAAAATGCGGTCGATGATCTCTTTGGTCATGTTTCCCCTCGGTTAAGCTGAATGAACTGGCAATTTACAGGGCGAAAGGGGGCCGGTCAAGGGGATTTTCGCCATCGAAGAGGCCGGCGGGTTTGTCGGCTGCCCAAATTCTCGCAGCCAACGGTCTGATGCGGGTCCGAATCGATGTTGAGAAAATCGGCAAAGAGATGGTAGACTGGTCGGTACGGTTCATCCCATCCATTTAACCTGCAACCAGAGGGAGGCAATCCAATGGCATTTCCAGAATTTCTCAAAACGCTCGATTTGAAGGATACGAATTTCGGCGCCAGCACCGGGACCGAATGGGGGACGACAAAGAACCACGGCGAAATCAAAAGCGTTTCGCCGGCGGACGGAAAGACCATCGCATCGGTGCTCCATGCATCCCAGGGGGATTACGACCGGATCGCGGAGACGGCCGCGGAGGCGTTCAAGGAGTGGCGGCGGGCGCCGGCGCCCCAGCGGGGCGAGGTGGTGCGCCAGATCGGGCTGAAGCTGCGGGAGTACAAAGACCCGCTGGGCCGCCTGGTCTCCTACGAGATGGGCAAATCGCTCCAGGAGGGGTGGGGCGAGGTCCAGGAGATGATCGACATCGCGGATTTCGCCGTGGGCCAGTCCCGTCAGCTTTACGGCTTCACCATGCACTCGGAGCGGCCGGAGCACCGGATCTACGACCAGTACCATCCCCTGGGGCCGGTGGGGGTGATCACGGCGTTTAATTTTCCGGTGGCGGTCTGGTCCTGGAACGCGCTGATCGCGGCGGTGTGCGGGGACACGGTGGTCTGGAAGCCGGCATCCAAGGCGCCGCTGACGGGGGTGGCGGTCCAGAAGATCGTGGGGCGGGTGCTGAAGGATAACGGCCTGCCCGAGGGAATCTTCAACCTGGTCATCGGTCCGGGGAAGTCCATCGGCGATATGATGCTCAACGACAAGCGGCTGCCGCTGATCTCCGTGACCGGCTCCACGAAAGTGGGGCGTCATGCCGCGACGGTGGTGGCGGGCCGGTTGGGCAAGACCATCCTGGAGCTGGGGGGCAACAACGCCATCATCCTCACGGAATCCGCCGACCTGAAGCCGGCGGCGCCCTCCATCGTCTTCGGCGCGGTGGGCACGGCCGGGCAGCGGTGTACGACGACCCGCCGGCTGATCATCCACGAATCGATCTTCGAGGACGTGAAGGCGGCTTTGATCAAGGCCTACGGCGGGCTGCGGATCGGCGATCCCCTGGATGAAAGCAACCATGTGGGGCCGCTCATCGACACGGGGGCGGTGAAGGATTTCACGGAGGCCCTGGAGAAGATAAAGGAGCAGGGCGGCGAGGTGATCTGCGGCGGCGAGGTGCTGAACGGCGAGGGGTACGAATCGGGATGCTACGTGACGCCGGCCCTGGCGGTGGTGGAAAACAGCTACCCCATCGTGCAGCAGGAGACCTTTGCGCCGATTCTGTACCTGATCAAATACAGCGGGGATGTGGAAAACGCCATCGCGCTCCACAACGACGTGCCCCAGGGACTGTCGTCGGCCATCTTCACCACGGACCTGCGCCAGTCCGAGACGTTCCTGTCCGCTTGGGGATCGGATTGCGGCCTCGCCAACGTCAACATCGGCACCTCGGGCGCGGAGATCGGCGGGGCCTTCGGCGGCGAGAAGGAGACGGGCGGCGGCCGGGAATCGGGGTCGGATGCGTGGAAGGCGTATATGCGGCGGCAGACGAATACGATAAACTACGGGAAGGCGTTGCCGTTGGCGCAGGGGATTAAGTTTGAGATTTAGGGGATAGGCGGGGTGGTGGGGGCGATCCCTGTCACCCCGGAGAGGGGACCGCTATTGGAAACAGCCCGCTGCCCGCTCGGTAACGGCGCGTCGTTGGGCGGCGGGTTAATGCCTAATTCGTCCATCAGCAGCACGAGCGGTTTTTTCTGGATGGTTGCCAATTCTGTTAAATATTCGAGGCGTTTGGCGTCCAATAGCTCAATCTGATCCGTCAATCGCAGCAATTCTTCGTATTCTTCATTCGTCAGTGTTTTTTCGTTGCGTTTATGGATCAGCTCATTCCTTTTTATATTCCATTGACGGTTCAGAAATTGGTTGACCCCATCGGGGTGTTCGGTGTTTACTGGGGTTCTGGATACGGCTCTGTCGTTGACAGTGGATCGACATCATCATGTTTGAGAATAGGGCTGATCGAGTTGAGCGATGATCGCAGAAATGAATGCGGGTAAGCAGGTAACCCTAATGCAACCCTTCTCCCTCCTCCACAAACCCACCTCCGCGGACTGCAACCTCCGTTGTGATTACTGTTTCTACCTGGAAAAACGGTCGCTATATCCTGAAACGAAGACTCACCGGATCACCGACGGGCTGGCCGCCCACCTGGGCCGATACCGGTTTTTTGTCGGGTGCAGCCTGGACGGTTCGCCCGAACTGCACGACCGATATCGGCGAACCGTCGCGGGCAAACCCAAACAGCGGAAAAAGAGGAAAAAGAGGAAAAACGATATGGGATATGTGGACACTAATAAATTGATAGACCTCGTGGTGGCGCGGGAACCTTTGGATTCGAAGGCGCTGCTCGCCGATGTCGATAGGAAGGCGGTGATCCGGGCCGTCGAAAAGTCCAAAACCGGTCTTCCCCAACAGCTCAAGGTGACCAACCAGCCGATGGAAGAACGGGAGCTGCGGAAAATGTCGCGGGTGAACCGCCGGCTCCTCGACTCGGTTTACAGCATCCTTTATACGGATCCGGAAAAAGCGCTGCCGACGTTGCGGATCATGCGCGACAATTATCCCAACGTGCCTTGCCTGTATAACTATCTCGCCATCGCTTGTCACAATGCCGGCCAGGAAAAAGAAGACCTCGACATCATCCATGAAACCATAGAGAAATTTCCCGACTATATTTTCGCGAAAACGATGCTGGCCGAATATCACCTCGGTAAAGGCGACCATCGGGAAGTCCCCAAAATTTTCGGAGGAGAATTCGACCTGGCGCGCCTGTACCCGGATATAAAGGTGTTCCATATTAGCGAAGTACGGGCTTTTTTGAGTGTCACCGGAACGTATTTCGTTAGGGTGAACAACATGAGCCGCGCGCTCTTCAATTATTTCAGCCTGTCGGATCTGGAACCCGACCACCTTGGGACAAAACAGCTGGGAGATGCGATCATACATAAAGAACTCGATAAATTGTATCGAAAATTCAGCAAATAAGCCCCTCCATCCCATCCCAATCCTTTCCAACCCTCAAGCGGCGCTTTCGACAGCGCCGCTATATTCCGGTCGATTGTCCATCGGCGCGGGAATCGTTATCCGCCATCGTGCGCTTCATCACCGGTCGCCCCGAACCAGTTCACCGGTCGGGGATCATGGTTCTGATAGATGTGCTTGATCTCCGTGTATTCCTCGTATCCGGCCCGGCCCAGTTCCCGGCCCATGCCGGAGCGTTTGTACCCGCCCCAGGGGGCTTGGGCGAAATAGACGTTGAAGTCGTTGACCCAGACCGTGCCGAACCGGAGGGCCCGGGAGACCCGGTGGATCCGGTCGGGGTTCCGGGTCCAGAACCCGGCCGCCAGGCCGTAATCGGTGTTGTTGGCCCGGTCCACGGCTTCCACTTCGCCGGAGAACTTTTCCACCGTGACGATGGGGCCGAAGACCTCCTCCCGGACGATGCGCATGTCGTCGGTGCAGTCGGTGAACAGGGTGGGGAGAAAGAAGAATCCCTTCCGAAGCGCCGGATCATCCGGCCGCTTTCCCCCCAGCCGCAATCTCGCCCCTTCCTCCCGGGCGATGGCCGCGTACCGTTCCACCTTTTCCAGGTGTTCCGCGGAGATGAGGGGGCCCATCTCCGTTCCCTCCTCGAACCCGCCGCCAAGGCGGATCCGTTGCATCCGCGACAGGAGCGCGTCCACGAATCGGTCGTGAATGTCCTCCTGGACCATCAGCCGGGCGCCGGCGGAACAGATCTGACCGGCGTGGAAAAAGACCCCGTTGAGGGCGTAGTCCACCGCCATATCGACATCGGCGTCGCCGAAGACGATGTGGGGATTTTTGCCCCCCAGCTCCAGGGCGATCTTCTTGACGTTGCCGGCGGCGGCCTGGATGATCTTCCGCCCGGTCTCCACGCCGCCGGTGAACGAGATCAGGTCCACGTCATGGCTTTCGGCAAGTTCGGCGCCCACCGTCGCGCCCGGCCCGAGCACCGTGTTGACCACGCCGGCCGGGATGCCGGCCTCGGCGGCCAGCTCCGTGACTTTTAAAGTGGTCAGGGGCGTGATCTCGCTGGGCTTCATGACGATGGCGCAGCCGGCGGCCAGGGCCGGGGCCATTTTCCAGGAGGCCTGGAGCAGCGGATAGTTCCAGGGCGAAATCTGGCCGCAGACCCCCACCGGCTCCCGCACCGCCAGGCTGGTGGTCCGGGGAAAGGGCGAGGCGATCACCTCGCCGCTCTCCTTGTCCGCCAGGCCGGCATAGTAGTCGAAGATGTCGGCGATGCCGTCCATGTCCCACCGGCTCTCCTCCACGGTTTTGCCGGTGTCGCGGGTCTCCAGTTCCGCCAGTTCTTCCCGGTCCCGGCGGATGAGCCGGGCGAGGCGGCGAAGATGGCCGCCCCGCTCGCTGCCGGTCATCCGGGGCCACGGGCCTCCGTCGAAGGCCCGCCGGGCCGCCGCGACGGCGGCCCGGGCATCCGCCCGGTCCCCTTCGGGAACCCTGGCGATCACTTCCTGATCGAAGGGGTTGATAATTTCCCGGGTCTTTCCCGACCGGGCGTCCACCCATTTTCCGTCGACGTACATCTTGCGCGGCGTCATGACGCTCTCTTCGTCGGCGCCGCGTCATCCGCTTCGGGCCGGTGGCGGTGCCAGTCCACATGCATGGGGGCGGCGGGGGCGTTCCCCAGGATGATGTCGGCGGCCTTTTCCGCGATCATCATCACCGGCGCATAGATGT
>JAABTM010000028.1 GCA_011389855.1 Desulfobacteraceae bacterium | reverse complement strand
AAAGAATGACCGCTGATCGACACATCATGATACTGGGCGTCGGCTGCATTCTCTTTTCGGACGAGGGGTTCGGGGTGCGGATCGTGGAACGGCTGATGGAGCGATACGAATTCCCGGACAACGTCTCCCTGGTGGACGGCGGCGTGCTGGGCGTCAACCTGCTGGGCGTGATCAGCGGGGCGGACCGCCTTATCGTGGTGGACGTCATCCGGAACAACGGCGCCCCCGGCGACATCTACCGCCTGGAGGGCGACGCCATCCCCGGACGGATCCGGGCCAAGAACTCCCTCCACCAGGTGGATCTCCTGGAGGCCCTGACCCTCTGCCAGGCCCTGGAAAAAGTCCCGGAAACCGTCATCATCGGCGTGGAGCCGTCGGACATCGATACGCTCTCCATCGACCTCACCCCGCCCGTCCAGGACCAAACCGAACCCATCATCGACATGGTGCTGGCGGAACTGGACCGCCTCGGCGTCAAATACCATAAAAGGGAAACCCCCATTCATGTGTCTTGCCATTCCTTCCAAAATCATCGAAATTAACGACAACCAAACGGCCACCGTCGATGTCGAGGGGGCCCGGCGGGTCATCAGTCTGATGCTCATCGACGATCCCCAAATCGGCGACTACGTCATCGTCCACGCCGGCTTCGCCATCCACAAGATCGACGAGACCGCCGCCATGGAATCGCTCCAGTTGCTCCGACAAGCCGCCTCCATGGCATCGGAACTGGAGGACGGCCCTTCGGAGTGACCGCGGCCCGACGCATCCAAATCAACGGGATCGTCCAGGGGGTCGGCTTCCGGCCCTTTGTCTACGGCCTGGCCGCGACCCACGGCATCGCGGGCAGTGTGGCCAACACGTCGGCCGGGGTGATCATCCACGCCGAAGGCGATCCGCCCGCCCTGGACGCCTTTTACCGCGACCTGACCGAAAAAGCGCCGCCCCTCGCCCATATCATCGACATCGCCACCGAACCAGCCGCCTTTGAAGGCCGGACGGATTTCGCCATCGTCCCCAGCGCCCCCGGCGCCGACCGCGCCACCCTCATCTCGCCGGACGTCTCGGTCTGCGACGACTGCCTCCGGGAGATGTTCGACCCGTCGGACCGCCGGTTCGGCTACCCCTTCATCAACTGCACCAACTGCGGCCCGCGCTACACCATCATCATGGACATCCCCTACGACCGCCCTTTCACGGCCATGAAGGATTTCCGGATGTGCATGCAATGCCAGGCCGAATACGACGATCCTCTGGACCGCCGGTTCCACGCCCAGCCCAACGCCTGCCATGCATGCGGCCCCCATGTATGGCTCTCGGACCCGGCCGGAAATCCCATCGACGCCGCCGATCCCATCAAAAAAACCATCTCGCTCCTCAAAGACGGCGCCATCCTCGCCATCAAGGGCCTGGGCGGCTTCCACCTGGCCGCAGACGCCGAAAACCCGGGGGCCGCAGCCCGTCTCCGCCAGCGAAAGCACCGGGAAGAGAAGCCCTTCGCCGTCATGTCCCCCGACATCGAAACGGTTCGGCGCTACGCCGAAGTCTCCGATGCCGAGGCGGACCTGCTCGCTTCCCCCCGCCGACCCATCGTCCTGCTGAAAAAACGCCCGGACCCTCCACTGGCCGACGCCGTCGCCCCCCGCAACACGCATTTCGGCGTCATGCTCCCCTACACGCCGATTCACTACCGGCTCTTCCATCCCCTGAACGGGGGGCCGCCGCCCTTCACCGCCCTGGTCATGACCAGCGGCAACCGGAGCAGCGAACCCATCGCCATCGACAACGAAGAGGCCCTCCAGCGCCTGTCCGCCATCGCCGACGCCTTCCTGCTCCACAACCGGGACATCTATCTCAGAAGCGACGACGCCATCGTGCGGCATACGGCCGGGGCCGTGCGCTCCCTGCGCCGGTCCCGCGGCTACGCCCCGGCCCCCCTCATCCTGAAAAACAAAGTTCCCCCCATCCTGGCCTGCGGCGCCGAACTGAAAAACACCGTCTGCCTGACCAAAGGAGACAAGGCTTTCCTGAGCCAGCACGTCGGCGACCTGGAAAACCTCCCGGCCTACGACTTTTTCACCCGGACCATCGACCACCTCCAGCGGATCCTCGACATCCGGCCCATCGCCGTCGCCCACGATCTTCACCCCGATTACCTGAGCACCAGCTACGCGCTGGAACGGACCGATCTCCCCAAAATCCCGATCCAGCACCACCACGCCCACATCGTCGCCTGCATGGCCGAACACCGCTTGGACGGCCCGGTCATCGGGCTGGCCTTCGACGGTACGGGCTACGGGTCCGACGGCACGATCTGGGGCGGAGAAATCCTCATCGCAGAAACCCATCGCTTCCACCGGATCGCCCATCTGGCGCCCGTCCCCATGCCCGGAGCCGCCGCCGCCATCAGCGAGCCCTGGCGCATGGCCCTGGCTTATCTGTACAACGCTTTCGGAAAGGATCTCCACAACATAGACATCCCCTTCATCAAAAACCTCCCCCGCGCCAAAACAGACGTGATCCTCGGCATGATGGAAAAAGGCGTCAACGCGCCCCTAACCTCCAGCCTCGGACGCCTGTTCGACGGCGTCGCAGCCCTCCTCGGCCTCCGAAAAACCGTCACGTTCGAAGGTCAGGCCGCCATGGAACTGGAGATGATCGCGGATGACACCCCGCATCGCGTGTATGAATTTAGATGGGAAAAGAATGCTAAAGCGGAAGGATCATCCGAAAAAACAAGCTACCGGATACAAACGGCCCCTTTAATCAAAGGGATCGTCAAAGACCTGACGGAAGGAGTCGCGCCCCCGGAAATCAGCGCCGGATTCCACGCCGCGGTCATCCGGGCGGCCTCCGAGCTGACCGAATGCATCGCCAGGGAAACCGGCCTGGACAGGATCGTGCTGAGCGGCGGCGTCTTCCAGAACGCCATCCTGCTCTCCGGCCTGAACGGAGAACTGGCCCAACGCGGCTTCGACGTATTCAGCCATTCCCGGATCCCGACCAACGACGGCGGCATCGCCTTGGGGCAGGCTCTTGTCGCCGCAGCCAGGATGGCGACCTCTTTGTAATCCTCTTCGGCGGATGATCGCCCCCCAGTATCCCGGCGTTCAGCCCCGGGTTGGCTTCATGGCTTCACCGCCTTTTCTCCGTCTATGAAAAACCACCGGGTGCGAGGCCATGTTCCTCCACGCCCATCTTTAGGGCACAATGCGGGAAATGTTTTTGTTCCGCCCCTACGACAAGGCCACCATCATCAACACCTATCCGGACCACGAAGACGTCCAGGGGCCGGCGGGCATCGACATTCCCCGGGTGATGACGGAATTCATAGCACCCACACAACATCGGGGCAAATTTTGCCCTGACAACAAGGGAAAACTGGATTTATTAGGGTAAATTTGTCTGATAATATGAGAGAATGTGAATTATCAGGGAAAAATTGTCTGATAATCAATGGTTCTGTTTTTGAAAAAAGTGTTGCGTATTGCGCAATATGCTATACAATATAATCTGTGATAAAAACATTTAAACATAAAGGGCTGCGGAAATTTTTTGAGACGGGTAGCGTGTCCGGGATTCAGCCAGGTCATAAACAGAAGCTGAGAATGCGCCTAATTGCACTTGATACAGCGACATGTATTGAAGATATGAATACTCCAGGCTGGCGGCTCCACAGTTTAAAAGGCGATCATCAAGGCTTATGGGCGATCGATGTTAACCGTAATTGGCGAATCGTTTTTGAATTTAAAGATGGTAACGCCTATGTTGTAGACTATGAGGATTATCACTGATGGCTATGTATAACCCACCCCACCCAGGGGAATTTATTCAGGAAGTTTATTTGGAACCTTTGGGTATTTCGCCCCGGAGTGTCGCATTGCGGCTTAAAGTCTCCCCTTCAACATTTATAAGAATATTGAAGGGGCAAAGTTCAATAAGCCCGGCAATGGCTCTCCGTTTATCCAAGTGCTTAGGTCGGAGCCCTGAAAGTTGGCTCCATATGCAGGATAGTTATAACCTTTGGCATGCAAAACAAAGTGTAGATCTTTCTGAGATTGACCCCATCCAAGTATCTGCTTAATTATATTGAGAATTAACAAAACCATTTGCTGCATGGGAGCACAAAAAGCCGTGCCCCGTGAGCAATCTGTTATATTCTCAACAAATCGATCATTAGTAATTTCAGTAAAACAAGTAGCGAAAGAGGATAAGAATCGGTAAGTTGGCGAATTTGAAAGATTGCCTTTCGGCTAAGGAAGATTAGCATGAAACTCAGATACGAAATCAGTATCGAAGATTGCGTAGCTTTCGGTCATCATCTTGTAAGAAATTCACAGACAATGCGTCGTGCAATGCGTTCAGGTCAGATGTTGTGGGCTGCCTGTCCCATAGGCGGGGTACTTTTCGTCATACTTTACAACAAGGCGCCATTTTACAAAGCATTGGTGCTGATAGCGCTAATCGGAATAATTGTTTCCGTACCGTTTTATTTTCTTTATCCGCTGTACTTTCGCTGGCAACATGAGAGATATATCCGAAAAATTAACAAAGAAGGTAAAAACAGAGGTGTTCTCGGCGAGCATGAATTGTCTATTGAGGAAGATGGCATTATAGAAAAAACAGATGTAAATGAAAACAAACTTTTATGGGAGTCTGTCGAGCATATAGCGTCAACAGAAAATCATACATTCATTTATATCAGTCCGATTATGGCGCATGTTATCCCTCGTCTCTCTGTAATAAGCGGAAATTATGATGATTTTGTAACTGAATTAAAAAAACGGTATCCCGCTGAATAAAGAGAATATATGGGGATAGGGAGAAGCCTCGCGGGCGGCTCCCCCCTCCCACACCACTCGTACGGGTCCGTAAGCGGCGGTTCGGCTGATCAGGCAGAACGAGGACCGGGCAGGAAAAGACCGAGCTTATCGAAATAGGCGTTCGGCATAGCGATGACAACCCTTTTCGCTCATCCCGGACAAGCATCCAGGATAAGAAAGTTTTTTTGGGCTCTAAATCTGCCCCCTCAACTTCGCCCACACGATCCCCAAATATTCATATACGGCCCGCTCCGCCTTGTGCAACACCATGGCGTCCGGAAAAAAATCACCCGGCGTTACGCCCGGGGCGTCTTTGCAAAGATGACCGGTGGGAAACGGAACAGGTCGGGTTCCCTGTTTTTCGAACAGCATCACCGCCCGGTACATGTGGGAGGCCGAGGTCACCAGGAGGAAGGGGTCGCGTCCCACCAGCTCCTTCACGTACCGGGCCTCGTCCTTGGTGTCTTTGGGCTCGGGAAAGACATGGATATCCGCTTCCGGTATGCCGATGTCCACCGCCAGTTTGCCCATGGGCCCGGCGATGTCTTTTCCCGTAAAGATCAGTTCGGCCCTCTTAATCGCATGATAGATCCGCACCCCTTCCAAAAAGCGGGTCCGCGAGGCGCTGCCCAGTTGGCTGATGGTGGGAAACCGCGCGTCCACCACGCGTCCGCCGCCGAGAACGACGATATAGTCAACATCCGGCAGCGTCTCCGGGGCCGAATACTTACTCTCCAGGGGCCGCAGCATCACGGTGGCGACCGACTCACAACTGAACACGAAGATCATGCCGATTCCGGCGGTGACCAGAACCTTGCCGGTGTGCTGCCGGGCGGTGAACCAGAGCAGGACCAAACCCGCGAACCCCGCCAGCAGACAAAGCGGCAGTGGCGACAGCAGCGCGCCCATAATCTTTTTGAACAGAAACATGTCTATTATTCCCCTTCCCCCGCATCCCCGGCGCCGGGCAGGGGATTCGTGAAATAAAACCGGCTGACCCGCCCCGCTTCGCTCTCCACGCCGATGGCGCCGCCGTGGGCTTCGACGATCTTTTTGCAGATGGCCAGACCCAGGCCGTGGCCCCTCACCCCGCGGGAAGCCGGGTTTTCGCCCATGGCGAAAAGATCGAAAAGGCGGCCGGCCTCGCCCTCGGGAATGCCCGGCCCCTGGTCCCGGACGGCCGCCTCCAGACTGTCACCCTTTTTTTTCGCCTCCAGCGCGATGGTCGTCTCCGGCCCGGAAAATTTAATGGCGTTGCCCACGAGGTTGTTGAGCACCTGCCGCAGACAACCCGGATCATAAGTCGTCAACGGAAGATCCTCTTCCCCCCCATGCCTTTGGCCATCCGGAACATCTCGTGGAGGTCGCCTTCTTCCTGGATCCGGGGCGAATCGATCATCATTCCGATCAAACCGAGGATGCTGGCCAGGGGGCTGCGAAGATCGTGGGCCGCGATGCCCACGAATTCGTCCTTTTGCCGGTTCAGCGCCTCCAGTCGCTGATTGGCCGCTTCCAGTTCGGCGGTTCGCTCCCGGACCCGCTCTTCCAGAATCTCGTTGGACCGCTGGAGGTCCCGGAAGACCATGATCTCGTGGCCCTCGGCGGCGCCGTGGGCCGTCAGAACCCGGTACTTCCGGCGAAACTGCCGTCTCAGGGCGGCCACGATCTCGGGCTCGTCGTCGATGACCAGCAGATGCCGCCCTTCTCCTCTAAACGATGCGTCAGTCATGCTTTCAATTCCACAGGCAGATCGAGGGTGAACACGGCCCCGTTTCCCGGTTCCGACGCGGCCCGGATCTCGCCGCCGTGCTTGTCCCGAACGATCTTGTACGCAATGCTCAACCCCAGGCCGGTCCCCTGCCCCACCGGCTTGGTGGTGAAAAACGGGTTGAAAATCGATTCCAGATCCTTCGGCGGAATGCCGGGGCCGGAGTCGGCGAACCTCAGATGGACCCGTTCGCCCGACGATTCCCCCTCGATGGTCAAATCGCCCCCCGAGTCCATGGCCTGGGCCGCGTTGACGATGAGGTTGAGAAAGACCTGGTTCAACAGGGCCGGATAACATTCCAGTTCGACGGCGGGATCAACGGCCACCGAGACCTCGATCCCCCGCTTCCGGAGGTCGGGGGCGGCCAGGGCCAGGGTGCTCCGGACGTTCTCCAGGAGGTTGACCCGTTTCCGCCCGGCCTCGTCCAGCCGGGAAAAATTCCGGAGATCCGTCACGATCTTCTTGACCCGGTCCAGCCCGCCGACCGTGGCATTGTGGAGGTCCTCGATGTCGCCGAAGAGAAAATCGATGTCGCAGTCTTCGCGGATCTCGGTTTTCTTTTGGGAAAGGGCCGGATCCCCCGTCACGTCGATGAGGGCTTCCAGCCGTCCGTAGCCGTCCGCGATGTCCGTAAAGGCGGTCTTCAGGGAGTGGACATTGCCGGCGACATAGGCCAGGGGGTTGTTGATCTCGTGGGCCACCCCGGCCACGAGCTGGCCCAGGGCGTTCATCTTCTCGGACTGGATCAGCATGACCTGGGTCTCTTTCAATTCGGCCAAGGTCTCTTCCAGGCGGCGCTTTTCCTTGATGAGTTGCCGTTGAAGATTGTTGACCTCCCGGTTGTAGTCGGTCAACTGGCGGTTGAGCCGGTCCAGCTCCTCGGCGTCGAACTCGCCGGTCACCAGCAGATCCTCCGGCCCCCGCCAGACCCTGGCCGCCACCGTCCGGCTGACGGCTTTCCGGTCGCCGAAGGTCATAATACCGGTAAAGACCGGGTGGTCGGACGGGGGGCCGGCGGCGAGGTCGTCAAAGGCGGGGTTGACAAAGGCGTCCGCGGAAGGCCCGTCGGCCGGGGCCGCCGACAAGAGGTGGGCCATGCCCGCATTCAGGTATCGGGGCGCGCCGGACGGGCTGAAGAGCCCGACGGCCAGGGCCCTGCTGTCGCGCCACGCCGCCCGGATCCGCTCCTCCCATCCGGACAACGCCGCTTCGGCTGCTTGGGAATCGGTCATCGGGAAGCGGCGTCCTCCGAAACCGCCTCCCCGGACAGAAAGGTGAAGGCGGGGATGTGGACGATGAACCAGTCGTAGAGGGGATATATCCGGGTAGAGCTTTCAGGAGAGAGGGTCTCTTTCATGACCTCGATCCAGACATTGAGCTGGGCCGCCCAGTAGTTGTCGCTGAACCCCCGGGACCGGTAGGCCCGGAAGACCCAGAGCACCGTCTCCACCAGCACCCGGGGATCGAAATCCTTGAGGATGGTCCGGACGAACCGGGCGTGGTTGGCGTGGTTGTCCCGCATCATGTCCAGGTTGTCCCGGCCCACCAACCCTTCGATATCGGGGCGGGCCTCCATGCGGCGGTTGACTTCGGCGACCAGTCGTTCCCGGTTGCGTTCGTACTCAGCCGCCGCCTCGGGGGATGCGGCGGGGATGGCGGTCGCGGCGTCGATCAGACGGTCTTTGGTCACGGGGCGTCTCCTTTCTTTGGCGCGTTGGTTTCAAAGGTCTCGATGAACTCTTCCAGGTCCGCCAGGGAATCGATGCGGCGGGCGTTGGGCTCCGCTTCCACGATCATCCCGCCGCCGTGCCGGAACCCCTGCCCTCCCACGATGACGGGCAGGTCGGGGAACCGGTCTCCCAGGAGGCGGAGGGTCTCCTTCAGGGCGTCCAAGTGGAAATAAAGGCTCATGGAGAGCCCCACCACGTCGGGCCGGAGGTCCCGGACCAGGCGGGCCAGTTCTCCGGCCGGGATGTCCGCGCCCAGGTAGTAGCTGTCCCAGCCCCGCATCTCGAACATGTCGGCGACCATTTTGCCGCCCACCTGGTGGAGTTCGCCGGCCACGCTGGCCACCACGGCCTGCCGGCCGGTCCGCCGGGTCGATACGATCCGGTCGTAGAGTCCGTTCATCAGCCCTTCGGTGATGGCCGTGGCCATATGCTCGGCTGCCACCGATATCCTGTTGGATTCCCAGAGTTCGCCCACTTCGTAGAGGGAATCGCGGAACAGCGCTTCGTACAGATCCCGGATCGCCGCGCCCCGCTCCAGCCGTTCCGACAGGATCGCCAGGCACCGGCGTCGATCACCGGCCAGAAGAGCCGTCATGTAGGTCCTGTATTCCGCGGCCGCCGTGGAATCCTGGGATGGATCGACCATGGGTTCCTCCTGTTCTGTTGGGGGTCAGCGCATCAACCCCGGCAGCCAGGTGACGATGCCGGGGAAGAGCATGAGAACGACGATGCAAAGGATGTAGGCGGGCAGAAAATAAGCCACTCCCCGGAAAACCCTCTCCAGCGGCACGTCGCCGGCCATGCCGCCCACCACGTAGGTGGTGGCCCCCACCGGCGGGGTCACGGCCCCCAGGGTGGTGACGACGGTGATGATCACGGCGAACCAGAGGGGATCGTACCCCAGGTTGACCGCCACCGGGAAAAAGATGGGAAGGGTGATGAGGAGCAGGGCCAGGGCGTCCATGACCGCGCCGCCGACGATGTAGATGAAAAAAATGATGGCCATGATGGCCACGTTCGGGACCGGCAGCCCGCCGACCCAGGCGGCGATGTCGAAGGGGATGCGGGTGATGGCCAGAAACCGGCCGAAGATCACGGCCCCGGCCACGATGGTGATGACCATGCAGGAAATCCGGAGGGTGTCGGCCACGCTGGCCAGGAACCCCTGCCAGGTAAGGCGGCCCTGGATCAGACTGATGACCAGGATGAAAAATGATCCGGCGGCCCCGGCCTCGGTGGGGGTGAATACCCCGAAGTAAAGGCCGAGCATCACCAGCAAGAAGAGAACCAGCATCTCCGCGGCCCCCTTGAGGGACCGGAGTTTCTCCCGAAAGGTCGTCCGGGGTCCCGCCGGCCCCCAGTCGGGATGGCGGCGGCAGATCCACCCGATTGTTCCGGTCAGCAGGACGGCCAGGGTCGCGCCGGCCCCGACGCCGCCGTAGAAGAGCCGGGCGATGGACTGTTCGGTGGAGAGGCCGATGACGATGAGCACCACGCTGGGGGGGATGACCACGCCCAGGGTGGAGCCGCAGGCCACGGCCCCTGTGCTGAGCATGGCGTTGTAGCCGTATTTGCGCATCTCCGGCAGGGCCACGGTGGTCATGGTGGCGGCGGTGGCGGCGTTGGAGCCGCAGATGGCGGAAAAAGCGGCGCAGGCCATGACGGTGGCCATGGCGATGCCGCCCCGGATGTGGCCCACCCACCGGTAAGCGGCCCTGTAGAGCTTTTCGTTGACCCCGGAGTAGAAGGCCACCTGCCCCATGAAGATGAACAGGGGGATGACGGTGAGCCCGTATTTGGAAAAAACCGACCAGAGGACGGAACTGACCATGTTGAGGCCGGCGTCCACGGAAATGATCCAGGAGAATCCGCAGAACCCCACGATGCCCATGGCGAACCCCACCGGCATCCCCAGCAGGAAGAGGACCGCCAGAAGCACGATGATCCCGGCCACGCCGGTCATGGCCATGGTCACGGCCGGTCGTCCTTGTTTGAGAAGAACGGGCGGGTCAGGTCCAGCAGGAAGACCAGGGCCAGCCCGCCGCACCCCGCGGCCACGCCGTAGGTGAAGGGATAGTAGATGATCCGCAGGGTCTCGGTGACCTCGCCGGTGACCATGAGGGTGTGGGCCTTGACGCCCACCTGCCAGGCCACGACCCCGAAAAAGAGGGCGCAGACGAGGCTGTTGAGGCCGTGGAGGATCCGCCGGGTTCCCGGGGAAAAGGTGTTGATGAGCACGTCCACGGCGATGTGGCCCCGGTGGATCTGGGTGTAGCCCAGGGCGAAGGACCCGGCCACGGCCCCGAAAAACCCCATCAGTTCGAAGGCGCCGGGGATGGGGGTCCAGACCAGCCGAAGCAGGATGTTGCCGCAGGTCAGGGCGATCATACTCAGGAGAAAGACCCCGCCGATGACCGTCAGGCCCTGGTTGAACCGGTGGACCGCCCGCTCCGGTCCGGGGAGTTTAATGCGCATGGGCCCCCGTGAGGGCGCGGATATCCCGGACGATGGCCTCGGCCGGGTACTCCCCTGCATGGTCCGCGATCCACGCTTCGGTGATGGGGTCGAGCCGGGCGTCCCATTTCCCCTTTTCTTCGGGGGAGATGTCGATGAATTCCACGCCGTGGGTCGCTTTGGACCATTCGACGGCCTCCCGGACATGGTCGTCCATATAGGCACCGGTCCATTCGGCCTGTTCCCGGCCCAGGTCGGTCATCACTTTTTTCACGGCTTCGGGCAGCGCGTTCCACCGGTCCATGTTCATGACCACGGCGAATGGGTAGATGACGGTGTCGGTGCGGGTGACGTTTTTGCAGATCTCGGCGAATTTGAGGTCCTTCATCACCTCCAGCGAGGAGAATACCCCCTGGACCACGCCCTTCTGGAGGGCTTCGGGGGTGGCGGACATGGGCATGCCCACCTGGTTGGCGCCCCAGGCCTTGAGGATCTGGGCCGCCCCGCCCGAGGCCCGGAGGTCGAGGCCCCGTATGTCGGCCAGGGTCCGGACCGGCGTGCGGGACATGATGTTGGCCGGCGCGGTGGTGAACATCGTGAGCACTTTGACCTTGGCGAAGGCGGCGGGCTTGTATTTGTCGTAGAGATCCCAGAGAACGAGGCTGCCGGTGCGGGCGTCGGGAATCCCCAGGGGCAGGCTGGTCGCGTTGGTCACGATGAACCGGCCCGGCTGATAGGCCATGCAGAGGCAGCCGATGTCGGCCTGGCCGGCGATGACGCCGTCCATCATGTCCTTGGCCCCCAGCAGCGTGCCGCCGGGGAAGGTATTGATTTTGACCTGTCCGTCGGTCCGCTTTTCCACCTCGGTCTTCCACCGCTCCATCTGGACGCAGGGAAAGGTGGGGGCGGGCGGAAAGTTGGCGTAGGTCAGGGTGGCGGGTCCGGCGGCGGCGGGGGCCGGCGTCAGGATCGCCCCCAGCAGCAGGATCGCGAAAACGGCGGCGGCTTTTTGAATCTTCGGGGTCATCTCTCCTCCTTAATTTATGTTCGGGTTATGCTTCGGATATTATCCGGTCGGGTCCGGGTTCAGGCTCCGGCAAGCCCCGGGTCAGCATTTGGCGGCGCGGTCGGCATGGAACACGGTCTTTAGGTAGCCGAGATATTCTTCGTCCCGGCACATCTGCTTGGACGGCGAGTCGGAGATCTTGGCCACCGGGGTTCCCTGGCACTGGGTCATCTTGATGACGATCTGGATGGGACGTTCGGAGATGTCGTTGGAGAGGTTGGTGCCGATGCCGAAGGAGACCTTGATCCGGTTTTTGAAATACCGGGCGATTTCGATGGCCTTGGGAAAGGTGAGGGCGTCGCTGAAGACCGCCACCTTGGTCATGGGATCGATGCGGTGGCGCTGGTACTGGGCCACGAGCTTGTCCCCCCACAGGAAGGGATCGCCGCTGTCCTGCCGGCAGCCGTCGAAGAGCTTGGCGAAGTACATGTCGAAATCGCCCAAAAAGGCGTCGAACCCCACCACATCCGACAGGGCGATGCCCAGATCGCCCCGGTACTCCTGGGCCCAGTGTTCCAGGGCGAACTTCTGGCTGTTGGCCAGCTTGGGTCCGAGGGACTGGGCCGCCATGAGCCATTCGTGGGCCATGGTGCCGATGGGGGTGAGGTCGTGGGTTTTGGCCATGAGCACGTTGCTGGTGCCCCGGAGGTTGTCGGGGAGTTCGGTCTTCAGCACGCCGAGAATCTCGTTCTGCCAGGCTTTGGAGTAGCGGCGGCGGGTGCCGAAATCGGAAAAGGCGAATCCGAGGGATTCCTTTTCCGTCTCTTTGACCACGGCGACCTTGTCCCGGAGTTTCCGTCGCCCCAGCGCATAATCGGGCTCGGGCCGCAGATCGCGGAAATAACACTCGTTGATGATGGCCAGCACCGGCACCTCGAAAAGAATGGTGTGAAGCCAGGGGCCGTGGATGGTCAGGCCGAACCGGCCCTCTTCCCTGGTGATGTGGATGAACTCCCGGTTGAGCTGAAACAGCCGCAGGAACTGGACGAAGTCCTCTTTTATGAACCGAAGTTTACGGAGGTAGTCGAGTTCCTCGGGACGGAACCGGAGGGTGCAGAGGTGGTCGATCTCCCGGGCCACGGTGTCGGCGATGGGCGTCAGATCGATGCCGTCGTCCCGGCACTTGAACTCGTACTCCACGTCGGCCCAGGGAAACTGGTGGAGCACCCCCTGCATCATGGTCAGTTTGTACAGGTCGGTGTCCAGCAGGGATTCGATGATCATGGCGCGCCTTTCATATTATCGGGCCGCTTCCATCCCCGCCGCCAGGGCGGACGGGGCGTCGGAGCGCATGGCCCCTTTCCCGGCCGGACGCTTCTCCAGGGCGGCGCGGACATCGTCCGGCCCGCAGAAGAAATCGTCGCCGATCCGGGTCAGGGCGAACCCCAGCAGGATCAGGTTCATGGCCCGGGAATCCCCATGGGTTTCGGCCAGGCCGTCGGCATCCACCTCGTGGACCGGCCCGGCGAGGACGTGGGGGTAAGGCCGGTCCAGATTGACCACGGTCCAGCCGCCGGGTTTGAGATAGGTTCCGTGGCCCCCGGCGACGTTCTCCGGTTTCAGGGCCAGCAGGCCGTCGGCCTTTCCCCGGCGGATGAGGGGACTGGAAAAATCCCCCACCTTGAGGTGGGAGACCACGGTGCCGCCCCGCTGGGCCATGCCGTGGGTTTCCGATGTGAAGACCGGGAGATTCCGTATCATGGCGGCTTCCGCCAGCAGCCGGGTCACGAAGAGAACCCCCTGGCCCCCGACGCCGCTGATGACGATCTGTTGTTGAATGGCTGATGTCATATGTCGGAGTTCCTATTTTAGTGGGTAGTGGATTGTGGATTGTGGATAGTAGGTAGTGGCGGGTCTTACCATCGCTGACCACAAACCACTACCCACTACCCACTATCCACAATCGCCCCCTTGGGGCAGACGGAAACGCAAACGCCGCACCCGTTGCAAAGCGCCCTGTCCAGCCTGACGTGGTCTTCGGCCTCGTCCAGGGAAAGGGCCGGGCATTCGAAATGGGAAACGCAGTAGCCGCAGCCGTCGCAGTCGTCGGTGACCGCCACCCGGACAACCTCGTGGGCGGCCGCCCCCTGTCGGCGATCGAGAAGACAGGGATGGCGGGCGATGACCACCGCCGGCCCCCCGCCGTCGGCCCGGGTGTGGGCCACGGCCCGCTTGAGCAACGCTATGAAGTCGTCCAGACCATAGGGATCGGCGGTCTCGCAGAAGCCGACGCCGCATCCCCGCGCAAGCGTCTCAATGTCCAGGCGCGCCAGAGGTTCTCCCACCGCCCCGAACCCCGAGGCGGGGGTGGGCTGGTTGCCGGTCATGGCCGTGGTCCGGTTGTCCAGGATCACCAGCACGAACCCGACGTTCTGGACCACCGCGTCGATGAGGGCCGGGACCCCGGCGTGGAAAAAAGTGGAATCCCCCATGGTGGCCACGATGTCGGGCCGCTTCGCTTCGGCTTTGTGGGCGTGATAGAACCCGGCCGCCTGGCTTATGGCGGCGCCCATGCAGAGGACCGTGTCCACCGCCCCCAGATTCAACCCCAATGTATAGCAGCCGATGTCGCTGGTGTAAATCCCCTTGGGCGCGGCCTTTTTGATGGCGAAAAAGCTGGCCCGGTGGGGACAGCCGGCGCAGAGGGTGGGCCGTCGGCCGGGGGCGGACGGCATAGGGACCGACGCCGGCGGCTGCCCGGCGAATTCCCCCACAATCTCCCCGATCCGCTCGGGGAGCAGTTCGCCGACCCGGTCCACATGACCCGTCAGCTTTCCCCGGACCTTGCATCGATCCGCCATCTGCATCTCGATGACGCCCATCGTCTCTTCGACGACCAGGATCTCTTCGTAACGATCCAGGACATCGGTCATCACCGCGTCGTGGAGGGGAAAGGGCTGGATCACCTGATAGAGGGGCAACCGATCCCAAAGTCCCATCTCCCGAAGGATTTCCGGCATATGGGCCGCGGCCACGCCGGAAACCAGGACCGCCTTGCTTCCATTGGCCCCGTCATTTAGGAGAACCGGCGCCGTGGGCCCATAATCGGCGATAACCTTCAGTTTTTCCTCCAGTTCTCCATGGAGCCTAAACCGGAACTTGGGGGTGGCCGCCCACCGGGACGGCTCCTTGTCGAAAGCCACGGTTCCCCTTTCCCGGGGAATGAGACCCAGGGGCACATCCTGACGGGCATGGCAGACCCGGGTGGTGGGCCGGATCATCACCGGAATCCGGAAGGTCTCGGACATTTCATAGGCCGGCCCAGTCATTTCCAGGGCCTGGGCCGGCGAGGCGGGGTCGAGCACCGGGATCTTGGCCATCATCGCCATGAGGCGGCTGTCCTGTTCCGTCTGGGAGGAATGGGGCCCGGGATCGTCCGCGCTGATGACGATGAAGCCGCCCTTGGTCCCCATGTAGGCCGCGCTCATGAGGGGGTCCGAGGCCACGTTGAGCCCCACCTGCTTCATTGCGACGGCGGTCCGGAGCCCGGACAGGGCGCCGGCGTAGGCGATTTCAAAGGCCACCTTTTCGTTGACCGCCCACTGGACGTGCATCTCCAGGTCTTCCGCCGTTTTCAGGGCCGCCACCGAGGAGAGGATCTCCGACGAAGGCGTGCCGGGATAGGCTACGGCCATTCGGCACCCGTTCTCCACCAGCCCCCGGGCCAGGGCGGCGTTGCCCAGCAACAGTTCTTTTTCAATGTCTCGTTTCAGGTCTTTTTCCAGCGCTGTTTTCCCCACATGGTTCTCCGCAAAGAGGTATAAAAAAAGCCGAAACTTCGGTGAGAAGCCCCGGCTTTTGTCCCATACCCAAGGCAATGGGTTTTGTCAAGGCTTTACTCGAAGGCTTGGCCCGGAATTGCTGAAACAATTATTCCAAACTTGATCCCGCGCGGCCGCGCGGTCAATGGCGAGCGGTCCCGTTGAATTCGTCTTGTTGGGATATTCATTTCCGTAATTCACCTTAGTTATGGATGATAGATAAACTTCGGCGGAAACGGTCTGTCCCGGTTCGGCCGCTTCCCTTTGACCACCATCAATGTGGCGGTCCCGTGGGCCAGAAGGCCCCCGGCCCCGTCGGTCACCTCGGCGACGGCGTAGCAGAGCCGCACGCCGATTTTTTTGCTCGTTCCCCGAACGGAGAGCCGTCCTTTATTCGCGGCCGCCAGATAGTTGAGCCGAAGATCCACGGAGACCAGCCATGCATCCGGATCATCGATCTCGTAATAAACCGCCCAGAAGGCCGCGGTGTCGATCAGGGAGGCCAGGACCCCGCCGTGGACCACGCCCATGAGCTGGCGGTGCTTCGCCTGGACGTCGAGCCCGATAACCGCGTATCCGACCCCCAGGTCCATCGGTTCCATGGAGAGCAGGGCCGGAAACGGGGACGCGGCGATGGCCTCCATGACGGCGCGGACATGATCGGGGTTGGGGCGTTTCCCCGGCATCCGTCAAATGCGCCAGTACCGAATGTTTTGGGATGCCGCCTCCCCGGGCGAAAACATCCCCTTGACGTCGATCAGCAGCGGTTCCCGGCTTCCGCAAAGCCCCGCGATCCCCGAAAGACCCATGGATTTGTAGTCCCTGTGCATGACGGCGAGGATCACGACGTCCATTTCCCTGACCTCGCTCAAATCTCGAAGCGAAATCCCCAGATGGGCCTGGGCCTCTTCGGGGTCGGCCAGGGGGTCGTGGGCAAAGACCTCGATGCCGTAATCCGCCAGCTCGTGGATGATGTCCACCACCCGGGTGTTCCGGAGATCGGGCACGTCTTCCTTGAAGGTAATCCCCAGCACCGCCGCCCTGGCGTTCGACACCTGTTTGCCCATCCGGATCATGAGTTTGATGGTCTTTTCCGCGATGAACTTGCCCATGCCGTCGTTGATTCGCCGGCCGGCCAGGATCATCTCGGGATGGTACCCCATGGATTCCGACTTGAAGGTCAGGTAATAGGGATCGACCCCGATGCAGTGGCCGCCCACCAGTCCGGGCCTGAAGGGGAGGAAGTTCCATTTGGTCCCGGCCGCCGCCAGAACCTCCTGGGTGTCGATCCCCATCCGGTCGAAGATCATGGCCAACTCGTTCATGAGGGCGATGTTGAGGTCCCGCTGGGTGTTCTCGATCACCTTGGCGGCCTCGGCCACCTTGATGGAAGAGGCCGGGTGAAGACCGGCGGCCACCACCTTTCCGTAGACCTGGAGCAGCATGGTCCGGGTCGCCTCGTCGGAGCCGGCGACGATTTTCTTGATGTTGTCCAGCCGGTGTTCCCGGTCTCCGGGGTTGATCCGTTCCGGGGAATAGCCCACGGTGAAATCGACGCCGGGCTTGAGTCCCGATTCCCGTTCCAGGACCGGCGCGCAGTCCTCCTCGGTGGCGCCGGGATAGACCGTGGATTCGTAGACCACGCAGGATCCCCTGGACATGTGCCTGCCCACGGTTTCCGAAGAGCCGATCAGCGGGGTCAGATCCGGGTTTCGATGGGGGTCGATGGGGGTGGGGACGGCCACGATGATCAGCCGACAATCCGACAGCGCGGCGGGGTCGGCGGTGAAACGGATGTTCGCCGATTTCAGATCCGGGGCGGCCACCTCGAGGGTCCGGTCCCGGCCCGCCTTCAATTCCTCGATACGGTCCGGCTTGAGATCGTAGCCGACAACCTCGAAATGTTTGGCCAGGGCCACCGCCAGGGGCAGCCCCACATATCCCAGCCCGACGACCGCGATCCGATCTTTTCCCGATGCCAGCGCCTCGAACGTCACCCGATTCTCCATATTCTTTTTCGCTTTCTCTCCCCTGTCATTCTATGATCGTTTTCCGTTGACTTTGGACACAATGGCCTCGGCGATCTTCTCGGCGGACCGGCCGAACAGGAAGTCGGTCTCCACCCGTTCCAGCAGGTCGTCCTCCCAGACGATGCTGTTCTCCTGGACGATGTTCTTGATGTGTTCGCACTTGCCGCCCAGGGCCCGCACCTTCTCGCCGAGGTCCACGTCCTCCTTGAACCCGATGTTGAGGAGGAGAAGGTGTTCGATAGCGGCGGCGGTGGTGGGGGCGGCCGGGGATTCGGAGATCACGGGGATGAAGACGATGGACCGGTCGTCCTTCCGCCCTTTGCCGATATAGACGTTGCCCTGGCGTACGATGATCCGCTTGGTTCCCTTGAGCCGGTGGTCCGCCTCCACCCGGGAGGCGATGTCTTTTGACGTCCCCTCTTTCCCGACCACCCGGATGGTGGTTTCGTCGGTGGGCTCCCCCAGCAGGCTGAGGCCGCTCACGCGGTAAAGGGTGAGGCCCCTGATCTCCGAAACGACGGCCTGGAGGTTTCGCAGGACCATGACGTTGTTGGGCGTCAACTGGGAAACCTTGAACCCGTTGTCTTTCAGCACGTCGAAGAAGAGGCCCTCGATCTTCTCGGCGATGCGGCTGGTGCCCACGGTGACGGTCTTGGCCTGGTGCTTGATGGCGTCCACGGGCCGGGACATCGTGTTGATGGCCTCGCCGAGGCAGGCGAAGAGGGAGTTGATCATGTTGACGGCCGTCCCCTTGACGCCGAAGTCGAGTTCGAAATCCGAGGCCGGCAGCCGGCCCGACAGGTATTTGAGCAGCAGCGTCAGGTCGGAGGAGACGTCGAACCCCAGAATGGAAGGGATGCGGTGTTCGGTTTTTTTTTGGCGGAAGGACCGGTGGAACAGGGCCGCCTTCTCCCGGAAGGGTTTTCCCAGGATGACCTCGTAGAGATCGCCGCCTTCCCTCAGGCAGGCGTCCACCTCCCCTTCGATCTCGTTCCGGAAATTAAAGAGAAACCGGGATCCCTCGTTGATGGCCAAGGCCGCGTAATAGCCCCAGATGTGGCCCACCAGGGTGTTGACGATGGGGGCGAGGTGTTCCCCCACGGCGGGCACATGGAAGACCTGTTCGGCATAGGGGGCGAAGCGGTTCTCCCCCTCGTCGGCGATGACGATGGGAAGGGCCTTGTGGGCCCGGAATATGGCCGTGTCCTTGACGATGTCGCCGATCACCGTGGGCCGGGTTCCGGCGGCGCAGACGATGATCAGGGGCTCCGACGACAGGTCGATGTGCTTTTTGTCCTCCACGTAGTCGGTGGAGATGGTCTTGTAGCACAACTCGCTGAGCTTGATGCGGATCTCGTCGGCGGAGGTCTTGTTGGGGCCGCTGCCCACCACCGCCCAGTAGGTGCGGGTGATGGCCGTCAGGTCCGCGCACCGGGCGATCTCGTCGCGCATGTCGAGGATTTTCCGCATGTGGGCCGGAAGGTCCAAAAGGTTTTTGATCTCCCGGGCCACGAAAGCGTCGTCCCGGCGTCCCGTGATGCGGGCCATGTAGAGACCGATGACGGCGCCGGCCACGATCTGGGAGTAGAACGCTTTGGTGGAGGCCACCGACATCTCGATGTCCCGGCCGGAACTGGTGTACATCACCCCGTCCACCTTGAAGGTGATGTCCGAGTCCCGGCGATTCACGATGGCCAGGGTGTGGGCGCCCCGGGCCCGGACCATGTCCACGGTCCGGTTGGTGTCGGTGGTGGCGCCCGACTGGCTGATGGCCACCACCAGGGCGTCCTTCATGCCGGTTGCGTCGCCCTCATCCCCCAGCTTGAACCCGCTCAGTTCCGACGCCTTCAGCGACTTGATCTGGAGGCCCGGGTCGTTCATGTAGTGCTCCAGTATGTCGGCGCAGGCCTGGGCCGCCACGCCGGCCGTCCCCTGCCCCACGAAAAAGACCCGGCGGATCCGGTCCGGCGTCCCCTCCGCCCCCTTGAGGGCGTCGGCCAGATGTCCGGGGATTACCGATTCATCCAGGGTGACGGCGTACCGCTGGATTCCGTCGTCGTCCGGGATCACCTTCCAGCGGTTGAGCAGGGTCTTTTCCACCGATATGGGCGACTCGGTGATCTCTTTGAGGAAATAATGCTCGTACCCCTGGCGGTCGATGTCCCGGGAGGTGATGGCGGTCCGTTTGACCTCCCCGCCGTCCAGGGAAAGGGGCGTTCCGTCGTAGCAGAGGGCCTCGATCCCTTCGACGCCGCCGGCCGAATCGCCGTCCAGGATGAAGATCTGCCCCTGGACCGGGCCGCTTTTGCCGTCGACGATCTTCTCCCCGTCCAGTTTGAGATAGATGGGGGTGTCTTCCACGAACCCGTAGACCTCCGAGGCGACGGTGTAGTGATCGTCCCCCAGTCCCACGAAGATGGCCTGCCCGCTGCCCCGCTGGCCCAGGAAGAGTTTTCCCGGCGCCAGGTCCGTCTGCATGGCGATGGCGTGGGAGCCCTCGAAGTCGTTGAGGGCCAGACGGAAGGCGTCCTTGACCCCGAACCCCTGTTTAGCGTAGCGCTCGACCTGGAGGGGGATGATCTTGGTGTCGGTGGTGATCTCGTCGGGGATCCGGTCGCCTTTCCGTTCCACCTCCCGCTTCAGGTCCATGTAGTTGTCGATGTCCCCGTTGAGGCAGACATGGATGATGGGAAAGTCCGTCCCCTCCGGATCCGGGGCGATGATCCGGTTGTCCACCGGGTGACAGTTGGGTTCGCTGATGGCCCCCACCGACGCCCACCGGGTGTGGGAGGAGATGTTCCGGTAGACATGAGGAATCCCGGAAAGGGTTCGCAAAAGCGCGTCCGACGCCGCCTGTTCCCGGAGAAAGGCCACGTTGTCGCCCAGGCTGCCCACCTCCGCCGCCACCTTGTAGACAATGCAGACGGCCACCCGGTCCGGCCCGCCCTCCCCGTCCGGGTTCAGCCTGTGAATCCGGATGCAGCGGTTGACCAGCACCGTCTCCCCCTGCCGGTCCGCCAGGTCGGCCGAACCGCCGTCCGCCGCCGCCAGCTTGTGGAACCGGTCGAACTCAGGGCCGTCCAGGACGAAGAGGAGGGAGATGCCGGCCGAATCCCGGCCCCGCACCTCCAGCCGGTCGATGTTGTTGAACACGGCGTTGATGTTTTTGTAGAGCCGGAATGACGCCGAACTCAGCGGCGCCGAGCCGTCGGCGTCGCCGTTCCGGCCCGCCAGTGCGTCGATCTTCCGGAGGTTCCGGAGGATCTCCTTGTCGATGGACCACGCCATGTCCCGGAGCTGATCGATATGAGACATCATGGTCTCCACGTCCCCGGGGGACAGCCGGCCCACATGGTCCGTCAGCCACCTCGACTCCGACGCCACGAGCCCGGACACCCGCTCGGAAAAGGCATGGAGATCCGCCTGGATCTCCGGCCGGGAATGGATATCGTGAAACTGTCGATCCCGCTTCATGGCCCGGACCCGCGTCCAGAGGTCTTCCAGCAGATCCTGGCCGCCGAGATGACCCGCCGCCGGCGAGCCGCCGGCGACTTTGAGACCGGCGCCGGTCCGGCTTTCCATTTTTCCGGCCAGGTCGTTCAGGGCCGCCAGAAAGGCCGGGTCGATGCGCACATCGCTTTCCGCAGTGGGTTTGACAGGCAAAATGCCCGATAGTCCGCACATGGGTCTCTCCTCCAGTTGTATTAAGAGCAATACCCGTAAAACAGCCTTCCAGGCTGTTTGAACAGCCTGGAAGGCTGTTCTACGGAGAATACGTTCACGGGTATTGGTATTAAAGGGTTTCTTGGGCCGTGTCTATATCCCCGTCCCCGGGCGAGGGATCGCTGTTGGAAAAATAGCGGTCGAAATAGCGTCGGATGGCCATCCGGCCGTATTCCCGGGCCTTGGTCCCGATGAATTTGTCGTGGACCACGATGGCCGACAGGGCGATGGTTTCATCGCCTTCTTTATCCCCGGCGAAGCCCACGAACCAGTCGTACCGCCGGTAGCTGTGGTCCCGGCTGTTGATGCTGCCGGTCTTGCCGCCGATGCGGAGCCGGGACAGGACCGGGTCGCGGTCCGCCTTCCGGAAGGTTTTTCGGCACGTGCCGGTGGCCACCGTCTCCTCCATGAGCCCCCGCAGGATTCCGGATGCCTCCGACGACACCGCCCGCCCGATGGGCGACGGCGCGCTCTGGTACACGGCCCGGGAGGCGTTGTCGGCGATGGCGTCCACCAGAATGGGCGCCATGAGGCTGCCGCCGTTTTCCACCGCCGAGGCGATGAGGGCGCCGTGGAGGGGCGAGATCCGCGTCTGGCGGTTGAACCCGCTGGCGATCTCGGCCCAGTGATACGGAATCTCCTTTATGGCGATCTCGCTGGGCGGAAAGGGGATCTCGAACCCGAGGGAGCGGTTGAAGCCGAAGGCTTCGGCGTATTCCCTGAGTGCGTCCCGTCCCAGGTGGTGGACCCCGAGCTTGCCGAAGACCGGATTGATGGACTGGGCGAAGGCGTCTTTGAACGAAACGCTCCTCGTGGCCCGTTTCGACGGCTTTTCCAGTTGAAATTTATAGAGGGTGTATTTTCTGCCGCTGTAGGCGATGCTCGAATCGGGCCTGAACCCGCCCTTTTCCACCGCGGCGGCGGCGGCGACGATCTTGAAGATGGAGGCGGCCGGGAAATGGCTGTCCAGGCAGGGATTGTTGCGGGAATCCTCCCGATCATACCCGACCATGGCCAGCACGCGGCCCGTGTCGGGCGCCATGACCACGATGGCGATGTACCGGGCGTAAGAACGGTTGAGGTTTTCCAGAAGATAGCGCTGCAGGTCGCCGTCCAGGGTGGTCTGAACCCGGTAGGTTCCCTTCCCGTTGGCGATGTCGAAGGCGGGTTTCTTCAGGTTGACGAACACCCGGTCGTCCAGCAGACCGGGAATCTCTTCGCGGCGGATCCGCGGGCTGTTTTCCGGGGACCGCTGGTGGGCCAGCATCGGACCGTCTTCTTCCGATTCGGCTTGGCCCGCGGCCTGTTTCTCCGCCGGGTCCATGTGGTAAACCGCCTCGCCGGTGATGCCGTAAATCAGGATGAACACGAACAGAAAGGTCGTGACGTACCGGACGGCCTTCCGGGCCAGCCGCCGCCGGGCGGCCGTTCGCCTGGTCCGCATCTGGCAGGTCATCCAGCTCGGCATCCCCCTGGGATCCCGCCGTCGCTTTCGGGAAACGGATCTGATTTTCATATTCTGTTCTCCGTCCTCTGTTTTCTGTCCTCTGTCCTCTGTCTATCGCAAAGGCGTCCCCGGCTTCATCTCCCCTTCAACCGTCGCGATGGCCGTCTTCTTTTTGTCCACGGCCGCCAGCAGCATCCCGTTGGACAGGGTTCCCATGATCTTGGCGGGCTTCAGGTTCGCCGCCACGATCACCTGTTTTCCCACTAGGTCTTCCGGGTCGTAGTGTTGGGCGATGCCCGCCACGATGGTCCGCCGCCGGCCCAGGTCCACCTCCAGCTTGAGGAGCTTTTTGGCCCGGGGGATCGCTTCGGCCTTTATTATGGTGGCCACCCGCAAATCGACCGCTCCGAAAGCGTCGAAGGAGATCTCCGGTTTGATCTCCGGGATGTCGGGGTCCGGCGGCGGCGCTTCCTCCGGCGTCTCCTTCTCCTTGACCTCGATGCGGGGAAACAGCGTCGTGGATTTGGGCAGTTGGGTTCCCGGCGCCATGCCGCCCCAGGACGCCAGGGACGCCAGGTCGAAATACGGTCCGTCGGCGTTCTCCGGTACGTCGAAGCCCAGATGGCGCTGCATGGAGACCGCGGTTTCCGGCATCGCCGGGTAGATCAGCCCCGAAACGATGCGAAGCCCTTCGAGGAATTTGTAGATGACGGCTTCCAGCTGTCTCCGGCTCGATTTTTTCTTGGCCAGCTCCCAGGGCGCCGACATGTCGATGTATTTGTTCATCCGGCCGATGAGTTCCCACACCGCGTTGTATGCCTTGTGGAAGCCGAACCGCTCCATCTCCTCTTCGAAAACCCGGACGGCCTTTTCCGCGTCGGTCACCAGGCCCAGGTTGACCTCCCGGTCGATCTCGGGATCACATTCCGGGACCACGCCCTTGAAATACTTGTGGGCCATGGCCGTTACCCGGGAAAAGAGATTGCCCAGGTCGTTGGCCAGATCGGCATTGATCCGGCCCACCAGCGCCGCTTCGCTGAAGTTGGCGTCCAGCCCGAAGGCCATCTCTCTCACCAGGAAGTATCGAAACGCATCTAGCCCGTACACATTCTTCAAGTCAAGGGGATCCGCCACATTCCCCAGGCTTTTGGACATTTTGCTCTCGTCCACGTTCCAGTATCCGTGGACGTTGAGATGCCGGTAGACCGGGATGCCGGCCGCTTTGAGCATGATGGGCCAGTAGATGCCGTGGGGCTTCAGGATGTCCTTGGCCACGATGTGCTGGGCCTGGGGCCAGAAGGTCCGGTAGCGCTCCCCGTCCGGATAGTCCAGGGCCGAGACATAGTTCAACAGGGCGTCGAACCAGACATAAGTGACGTACTTGTCGTCAAAGGGGAGGGTGATGCCCCATTCGAGGCGGGATTTGGGACGGGAGATGCAAAGATCCTCCAGGGGTTCCCGGAGAAAGGCCAGCACCTCGTTTTTGTACCGCTCCGGCCGGATGAAGTCGGGATTCTCCTGGATGTGGGAGATGAGCCAGTCCTGGTAGCGGCTCATCTTGAAAAAATAGTTGGACTCCCGGATGGTCTCGGGCTCGGTCTGGTGATCCGGACATTTTCCGTCCACCAGTTCCCGTTCGGTGTAGAACCGCTCGCACCCGAAGCAGTATAGGCCCTCGTATTCGCCGTAGTAGATGTCCCCGGCGTCGTAGATCCGCTGGAGGATCTTTTCCACCACCGCCATGTGGGCCGGATCGGTGGTGCGGATGAACCGGTCGTATCCGATGTTCAGTTCCGGCCACAGATCCCGGAACTGCCGGCTGATGGCGTCCACATAGGCACGGGGGGAGAGGTTCTCCTTCTGGGCGGCCCGGACGATCTTGTCGCCGTGCTCGTCGGTGCCGGTGAGAAAGAAGGTCGGGATCCCCTTCATGGCGTGGAAACGAGAGGCCACATCCGCGACGATGGTGGTATAGGCATGCCCCAGGTGGGGGCGTGCGTTCACATAATAAATGGGGGTGGTGATATAAAACGGGCGACCGTCAGCCATCGCTTCTCCTGTCTTCATTTTCCTTCGGTTTGTCCGGTTTCGGGGATCAACCCATCGGGTTTGATCTCCACCTCCTGACCGCCTTCCAGCCGGACCGCGACGCGGTCGCCGATCACGTTGTGCCGGATGACCTTGCCCTTGCCCTGGGCGGTGTCCACGATCCGGCCGATCTTGGGCCAGTTGGCCTTCATCCGCTCGGATTTCAACTGGCGGTAGGTGGCGTTCTCGTAGGTGAGGCAACACATGAGGCGGCCGCACTGGCCTGAAATCTTGGTGGGATTGAGGGACAGACCCTGCTCCTTGGCCATGCGGATGGAGACCGGTTCGAATTTCTCCAGAAAGGTGGAACAGCACAGGCACCGCCCGCACCGGCCGAGCCCGCCGCACATCTTGGCCTGGTTCCGGATCCCCACCTGACGCATCTCGATGCGCGTGCGGAACTCCCTCACCAGGATTTTGACCAGTTCCCGGAAATCGACCCGGCCCTCGGCGGTGAAAAAGAAGGTCAGTTTGTTGGTGTCGAAGGTGCTCTCCACCGAAAAAAGGTTCATGGGGAGCTTGAGGGATTTGATGCACTCGATGCAGTGCTTGTGGGCCCGCTGCTCGGTCTCCCGGTTTTTGTCCCGCTGCTCGAAATCCTTGGGGCTCGCCAGGCGGAAGACTTTTTTGAGCGGCTTTTCCGGGAGTCCGTCCTCCCGGTAGGAGGCCGGGACCGCCACATAGCCGAATCCCAGCCCCTGTTCGGTTTCCACGATCACCGGCTCGTTCCGGTTCAGCACAAAGGCCCCGGCGTCGAAATCATATACTTTCCCCGCCGGCTTGAATCGCACGCCGACAATTTTTACAGTCATTTATTTCCTCCGGGGGCCGCCAGTCCCCTGGCCAGGACCTCCAGGGCCAGTCGGGGGTTGGCGTTTCCCGCGATGTCCCGCTGGACCCTGGCCACGGCGTCGATCTTCGCCAGAAGCCCCGCCGGCGTCTCCCGCCGGGCCGCCGGTTCGATCCGGTCGGCCATGTCGGCGTTGACGACCCGGCCCGGATCATGGGGCCAGATCAGAAGGTCGCGGAACCACAGCTTCAGTATCTCCAGGGCGTCCCCCAGTTTGGATTTGTCTTTGGCCAGTCGTTCGGCGAAGGCCAGCGTCCGGATGCGCGGCGCGCCGGTCAGGGCGTCGGCCTCCCGGATCAGCCACCGGCGCCGGGGCATCCATTCCGTCAGATTCGCATCCACGGCCCGGGCAAAGCTGCCGTTGGCCAAAACCGCGGCGGCGGCCGCCGCTTCCGGCGACAGACCCTTATGGCGCTCCAGGTGGTCGGCCAGGGTGGCGCGGGGAATGGGATGGAAGCGGACGGACCGGCAACGGGACACGATGGTGGGCAGCAGATCGGAGGCCTGGATCGCCGTAAGGATCAGGACGGTCCGGTCCGGCGGTTCCTCCAGCACCTTCAGGAGCGCGTTGGCGGCTTCCGCATTGAGGGCCTGGGCGTCCGACACAATGGCGAACCGGTAGCGGGCCTCGTAAGGCTTCATGGCCAGTTGATCGCAGAGGGCCCGGACTTGCGCGATCCGGATGGCGGCCCCGGAGGGCGCCGTCATGTGGATGTCCGGATGGATCCCGGCCTGTATCTTCCGGCAGGCGCCGCAATGCCCGCAAAGGGGCAGGGACGGCCTCTCCGCTTCAGCGGCGCCGCCCGCCGACCGGCAGTTGCAGGCCATGGCGAACCGGAGGGCCGCGGTCCGCTTGCCCACCCCGTCCATGCCGGCGAAGAGCAGGGCGTGGGGGATGCTCTCCCTTTCGAGGAGGGCCCCCAACCGCCTGAGCGCGCGATCCTGGCCGATGATGGGGGCCGTCGGCTTAATAGTCCACCCGCTCCTTGTAGTCCACCCGCTCCTTGAGTTCCTTGCCGCACTTGAAAAACGGCAGTTTCTTGGGGGTGATGGTCACCTTGTCGCCGGTCTTGGGGTTCCGTCCGGTATAGCTTTTGTAGTTTTTCACGAAAAAACTGCACAGGCCCCGGATCTCTACCCGCTCTTCTTCCGCCAGGGCGTCGGCCATGTTGCCGAAGAATATCTCCACCACTTTGGCGGCTTCCGATTTGGAGATATTGGCCTCGTTTTTTAACGCGGAAATGAGTTCCAGTTTATTCATCACAACTCCTTGCATGCACCGTTTTGGGGTTATCGTTTTCCCGATTTTCTTTTCATATATGGAATGCAATAGAAAGTCAAGCGGTTAGAATGGCTTATCCGGAAAGATCTCCACTTCGTCCTCTTCCACCTCCACGGCGGCGAACCGCCCCAGCACCTGGATGTAGACCACCACCCGCCCCGCCGCCCCGTGCCGGACAAAAGACCCGGTGACGCCGGCGAAGGGGCCGGACATGACCATGATCTGCTGGCCGGGCCGGAACCGGTCGCCGGTGTGGATCGGCGCATCCGCCGCCGTCATGATCCGGATCGATTCGATCTGGGCCTCGGGCACGGGCACCGGGCCGGTCTGGACCCCGATGAGCCGCACGGCGCCGGTGGTCTTGAGGATTTCCACGTGCTCCCGGGGGTCCAGGTCCGTCCGGACAAAGACGTATCCCGGGAACACCGGCGCCTTGATCATGGCCCGGCGGTCCTTGCGCTTGCTCACCACCGTCATCTTGGGCAGAAATGCCTCCAGCCGCTTCCCTTCGAGGTTGTCGCGGACCACGTTCTCGAACCGGCTCTTGGTATGGAGGACATACCACCGGCGTTTCAATTCATCCGAACTTCGCTTCAACGACTCACACCTCCCAACCCTTTCAATTCCACGGAAAACGCGTAGCTTCGGTCCCCTTCTTCTTCCGAAAACCGGACCCCCGCGGCCCAGCACTGGCCGTCGTAAGCCACCCCCAGGCCGGTCTGAAGCGGCTCGTCCGCGTCCAGATCCCGTTCGTGCTCGGCATAGACGGTAAAACCGGCCTTCACCGGCGCCGACACCCGGGCGAAGAGGGTTTCGCTCAAGCCCCTTGTATACCGGTGCTCGGCGAAAAACCGATCACCCCGGGGATCGGTCACGTCCACGGCCAGGTTCCGGGACAGAAAGTCGCCCTCGTACACGTCCCATTCCGCATCCGCCTGAAGGGAGAAAAAGGGCGCGGGGGCCAGCCGGATCTCGCCGCAAATGGGCGAAAAGGAACGATTTTCGGCATCGATATCGGTGGGATAGACATCCCCCGATTCCGGTTCCTCCAGATCGTAGCTCTGGGCCAGCTTGATCCGCCATAACCGGCGGTAATCGGTGCGGACGCCGTTCCGAACTTCGCCGTCGTTCAGCGCATCCGGGTCCGGGTCCGGGGATTCCGTCC
>JAABTM010000237.1 GCA_011389855.1 Desulfobacteraceae bacterium | reverse complement strand
AATGCGATCCTTGATCTCCCGGGAAATGCCGGGTCCGGTGTCGGCGATCCCGATCCGGACATAGCGGCCGGGTCGGAGGATCGCGGCAAGTAATCGGCGCTCCTCCGACAGCGCCACCTCGTCCATGGACACCGAAAGGGCGCCGCCGGACGCCCGCATGGCCTGATAGGCGTTGGTGCAGAGGTTCATTAAAACCTGATGGATCTGGGTGGGATCTCCCATGACGGTGCGGGCGTCGGTGGACAGGGAAACATCGACGGCGATGTTTTTGGGAAGGGTGACGGATATCAGTTTCAGGGTCTCCTTCAACACCGGTCCGATGTCCACGGGCGCGAAAGCCGCTTCCCCGCGCCTGGCGAACTGGAGGATTTGCTGGACCAGATCGGCGGCCCGCATGCCCGAGGAGATCACCCCCTCCATGCAGGTGCGCAGCTTGCCGGGATCGGCGCTGTTTTGCTGGTGTTTCAGGGCCAGTTCCGCATACCCGACGATGCCGCCTAAAATGTTGTTGAAGTCATGGGCGATGCCGCCGGCCAGGGCGCCGATGGCCTCCATCTTCTGGGCCTGGCGCAGTCGGTGTTCCAGATCTTTCAGCCGGGTAATGTCCCGGGCTATGCCCTGGGTCCCTTTAAAAGCCTCCCGGGAAGGCGCGTCTCCTTCGTAAAGCCCTTCGGCATCCACCAGCATGATGTTCGGCCTCTCGGCGCAGACGCCGCGGGAGCCGGTCTTCGCCCGCTCTTTTTTGTTCAAAAGCCTCAGCGTCAAATCCCGGGTCTTGCGCCGGCCGCGCCGCCGTTCTTTGAGCCCCCCTTCCGCCGTTGCCCGGTCTTCCGGATGGACGATGTCGATGATGTCGGTTCCGATCAGTTCGCCGGGAGCGTATCCGTAACGGCCGACGGCGTCGTTGATAAAGGTGATTTTTCCGTCGGGATCGAGCCGGTAGAGGATGTCCGGGATGGACCGGATGATGGAGTCGAGCATCTCCTGTGCCCGTTTCCGCTCCTGGACTTCGACCCGGCTTTTTTCCAGCAGATCGGCCAGTTGGACGCTCATGGCGTTGAAACTCCGGGCGAGATCGCCGATCTCGTCGTCCCGGTCGGGGACCGCCGTCACGCCGGGCCCCTCGGTCTCGATGCGGGTCATGGCCGTCCGGAGTCCGTCGATGGGGCGGCGCACGCCGATGGTCAGCAGCCGGTTGAGGATGTAGAGCATCACAATGAGCGTGGCGAGCAGCAGCACCGACAGGGCCGCGAGCGACAGGCGCCGATAGCGTTCGGCTTCGGCCAGGGAATAATGAATGCGGATAAAGCCGACGGGGACGCCCATGGCCGATACCGGGGCCTCGAAGGTGAGCGACCGGAGCCCGCGCCATGCCTCCAGGCGCGTTCGGTTTTTTCCATCGGGCGGGACGGTCGACAGCGGGGGCGCGGCGGATTCGAGACGATCCAAATGGGTGAGCATGTTGCCGTGCCGGTCGTAAACCGTCACCGACAACATGCTGTCCAGGGCCAGAATTTCTTTGATCCGCAGCCGGATCGCCCGTTCGCGCCCCTCGAAGATTTCATTGGCCAGCGGCATCTCCTCGCGCTTCAGCAGCATCTCCAGGAGCGTCCGGCTTTTATCCGTCAGGGCGTCCGTATGAATCCTGAGAAGTCCCAGAAAGACAAAGCCGAAGACAAGGGCCACCGCGGCGAAGGTGATGAGAATGGCCGTGGTGATCCGGTTCTGTAGGGATGTTCGTTTCATGCGGGACGCTTACTTGCCGTCCCCGGAGGCAGCCCGGCCCGTGTGGATGATCCGGTCGAAAACGGCGGCGTCGGGGCCGAACCGGATCATCACGACCGGCTTTTCGGGGTCGCCATTGTCGTCGAAGGTGATCGGACCCGTGACGCCGTTGAACTCATGGGTGTCGGCCAGGGCGTTGCGGATGGCCTCCGGCGCCGCGGACCCGGCGCGGCGGACGGCGTCCGCCAGAAGGTGAACCGTATCGTAGCTCAGAGCCACCAGACCGCTGCGATACAGCGCGTGCCCGGCGGCGTAGCGGGCCGCAAACGCCCTGCTGCGCGGATCGGGCAGGTCCACGTGCCAGTGGCCTGCGAAATAACTCCCCACGATGGCGTCCCCGGCATATTCGTACATCAGATCGTCCCATCCATCCCCGCCGAGAAAAACGCTCCCGATGCCCATGGACCGGGCCTGGCGGATGATGAAGG
Source organism: Desulfobacteraceae bacterium (assembly GCA_011389855.1). Taxonomy (GTDB): domain Bacteria; phylum Desulfobacterota; class Desulfobacteria; order Desulfobacterales; family JAABSP01; genus JAABTD01. Next base: position 6,022 of record JAABTM010000237.1, on the reverse strand, counting down.
CCGCATCGCGGGGATACCCGGGGACGCAAACGACATCCGGCGCGGCCCGCTGGATCTCCAACAAATGGGGCCTGAAATCGTTGTCGCTCTGGAGGTAGTCCGCTTCGGCGACGATCCGCCCGTCCCTCCTGAACCGCTGGATGAAAAACCGGGCCAGATCCACGGAATACCGGTTGTCGGCGTTGATCATTACCGCCGCGGTTTTTGCCTTGAGGGCGGATAAGGCAAACCGGGCCAGGGCTTCGCCCTGGAGGCGGTCCGTGTAGCAGGCGCGGAAAACATGGGGCCGGTTTAGGGTGACCGACGGGTTTGTGGATGCGGGCGAAACCATGGAGATGCCGGCCGATTCCAGAATCGGCGCCATGGCCGAGGAGTGGGAACTTCTAGCGGCCCCGACCACCGCGCGGACGTCGTCCTGAACCGCCGCCTCCGCGGCCCGGCGCGACCCCAGGGCCGTGGCCTCGTTGTCGTATTCGATCAGCTCGATCCGCCGGGCCAGCACGCCGCCCTTGAGGTTGATTTCGTCGGCGGTGAACCGTGCCGCTTCGAATCCCACCCGGTCCACCGGCGCGGCGTCTCCGGTCTTGGCGAAGACGACGCCGAAACGGATTGTTTCAGGCCGCAGCGTTGTGTGAAAGACCTGCTTTTCCCCTTCGAACCGGAGGATGGCAAGGGATTTTTCCGGATCGCCGTTGCGGTCGAATCGATAGGGACCGCAGGCGCCGACAAAAGCCTCCGTTTGGGCCAGGGCGTCCCGGATGGCCGCGGGATCTGCCCGGCCCGAGCGTCGGATGGCGTCGAAAAGCAGATGCACCGCGTCGACGGCCAGCATCTCGACATCGCCGATGGGCGCTTTCTTGCGCTCCGCCAGGGCCGCCGCGGCATCGGAAAGCCCGCCGCCCATATCGGCGTCCGGGTGCCAGTGGGCGGAAAAACAAGCGCCTTGCGCCGCCGCGCCCACTGCACGGGAAATGCTGGCGTCCCAGCCGTCGGCCCCGATAAAGATCGATTTTACGCCCGCCCGGCGGGCCGCCGCCATGATGCGGGCGCTGTCCTCCTGGTAGCCTGGCAGAAACACCACGTCCGGACCGGCTGCGTAAAGGGACGCCGCGGCGCGGTCAAAGCCATCGGAATCCGACAGATATTCGTGCCGCACCTGCACCGATCCCCCCAGTTGTTGAAACTGTTTAGCGAATACATCGGCCAGGAATGGGCTGTACGTGTTGCCGATATTGACCATGAGGGCCGCCGATGCCGCTTTCAGGTGTTCCCGGGCGAACCGGGCCAGAGCGGCCCCCTGGAAGGTGTCGGAATAGTTGATCCGGAAGATGTAATCGCCGGCCCGGGTGATGTCGGGGTGGCTCGCCCCCACGGCGATCATGGGAATGCCGGCGGCCTGAAGCGTGTCGGCCATGGTCAGGGCGTTGGAACTCCGCTGTCCCCCGATGACGGCGACGGCCTTCAGGTCCGCCGCTTTTTCAGCGGCCGCCCGGGCGCCCAGGGCAGTGTTGGCGTTGTCCAGAATCCTGAGATCCACCGGGCGTCCCAGCAGGCCGCCTTCGGCGTTGACGCGATCCGTAAAAAAACGCGCGACATCGGGCAGCGCGCTTTTGATGCCGGCGGGCAATCCCGACCGGGGCGCGATGACGGCGATCCGGATGGCGTCGCCGGGGGCCTCGACCTGTTGTATGTTCGACGGCCGGCTGTCGCCGTCGTTCTTCGCCGCATTCGGCGGATGAAACGGCGGGGTATCGGGGGACTGGAACACCCACCAGGCGCCCGCCGCCGCCGTCAAAGCCAACATCAGGGATAAAATCCAAAATCGTCGCATAATCTGTTCACCTCCAAAAAACGTTTATTTCCAAACGATGGCGTATGGTATAATTTTCAATTGTCATCGGCGGGTCTTTACGCCGGACGGTCCATCCGATCCGGCAAAGGGCTCACCATAAGATAAACCGCCGGCCTTGGGCAAGGAAAATAGCCCAAACCGACGGCTAAGCCTAATTACGGAAATGAATATCCCAACAAGGCGAATTCAACGGCGCCGCTCGCCATTTGCCGCGCGGGAGTGAACTCCCACGCTATTTTATGATGTCCCTACAGGACATTTTTTGCAATTTCAATCAGGAGATGCCGCCATGTCAGACGATCTTATCCTGTTCCATATCGAAGGTCCGGACGGAGACGAAACGGCCCGGGAATTGTTCGACCTGCTGCGGGCGGAGTTCGGCGTCCGGCCCGAGCGCATGGACCGGGAGACCCGCCGGCGAGCTGATCCGGGCCGGCCCGATCCGATTCCGGTCACGGCGCTGATCATCGCCGTTCCCGGGGAGGTGCTGGCGGCTTTCGATCCGACGGCGGGCGCCAGGGCCCTGGAATCCCTCGGCAGGGTCGTCGCATGGGCGGTGGAAAAGGAGAAGACAGCCCCGGATGAACGGATCGCCGTTCAGCCGCCGGAAGGGAAGATCTACCCCTTGAAGGACCTGGACGCCGAGACGCTGATCCAGGCGACGGCCCGCCCGGCGGCGGCCGGACCCGACTGACCCTATCGCCCCCGCTTCTTTCCCATGGCCCGGCGTTCCGCCGACAATTCGTCCAGGAGCCGCGACAGGGGCCACTTTTCCGAGGTCGGCGTCAGGGCCGCCCACAACGCGCCCTTCATCCCGCTCTTTTTGCAGACCATCATGAGCCGCTGGAGTTCCTTTTCCGTGATCCCCGCCACGACGATGGCCCGTGGAAGCGCCGAACCGGTCCCCTCCCCCGCGCCGTCCGGCAGCGCCATCAACTCGGCCAGCGGCGTTTCGGCGTTATCCGGCGCGGCCCAAACCTTCGGGACATCCGACAGACTGGCGAATTCCAGCACCTTTTTGAACTTATCCTGAGCCCCCGCCCCGAAGCCGCAGAGCAGGATCTTCCTTGGCCCATACAGGGCGGCGTCGGATTGGGAAACTTTTTCGAATTTGGCGTCGGGATGCGTCATGGTGAATTCTCCTTATGCTGTTGGAATGAACGGTAGCCGATTTAGGTTTTGACAGCCCTTCGGCGGGCGATGTATAGTTGAAACTCAAAGGTCAATAATGCGAATTCCTTAAGGAGCAAAACCATGGAAAAAGCCCATATCGTTGTCGGCAATTTTATCGACCGGAAAACGATCCGACTGTCGGAAGCGTATCCTTATGCCGATAAACCCGTTCGTTTGATCATTATGCCTCAAGCGTCGCCGCCTAAAAAACGAAAAGCGGGTCTTCTCAAAGGGAAGATAAAGATGGCCGAGGATTTTGACGCGCCGCTTTTCTAACTTCCTAACACCACAACGTCTACACTGTCGTAATTCCCCGCCATATCCATCACCGTCAATACATACCGGCCCGGATGCCGGAACTGGTAAACGCTGGGTTCGCCCACTTCGGTTTTGGCGATCAGGTCGCCGTCCAAAAGCCAGTAATGGCCGCCCCGGCCGCCCTGGGCCTGGAGGGTGATCGCGGGCAGCCGGCGCCGGACCCCCGGAGGCCGCAGCACGGTATCGGGGACGATGCCCATGATCCGGACCGTTTCGGCGGCCCCGGCCACCGGTTTGCGGCAAACGGGATCGAGTCGCGGAATCCGCGAGATTCGCCGCAGGCGGGGTTTCAGCCAGGGGCCGACGCCGCTGGGCCAGCGGGCGATGGTCCGTTCCACGGGGTTTGGCGCGGGGCAGTCGGCCTCCACCCGCCGCCCCGTGGCCGGATTGATCAGCACCGTCAAGGGATTGGCCCGCCAGTGGCGGTCGTTGCGGTCCGGAAGCGTCGGCGGGACGACGCCGTTCAGGGTCCAGGCGGTGCGTCGCAGGTGGCAGTGGGGATCGTCCTCCCCCGCCGGCCGTCGCCCCAGGGGCCAGCAGATCTCGGCCCGGTCCACCGTCCCGGGAATGGGCGCCGGCGGTGCATACCGTCGGGGCAGGCTGTCGATAATGGAGAACATGAGGGGCGCGGCCGTGGCCCGTCCGTACTGGCCCGGCGACGGCGTGCCGTCGGGCCGCCCCACCCAGACCCCCACGGTGTACCGGTCGGTCACGCCCACCGTCCAGGCGTCCCGCAGGCCGTAGGAGGTGCCGGTCTTCCAGGCCGCCCGCCGGGACCGGGCCAGGTCCACCTGCCCGAAGGGGAGATCGGGCCGGCGGTGGTCCTGGAGGATGCGCCTGATGATAAACGCGGCCCCGGCGGACATCATCCGGCGCTCCGCCGGAAGGTCGTCCTTGGTGAAGCGGAGCGGTCCCGTCAAGCCATCCCGTCCCAGGGCGGCGAAAGCGGACACCAGATCCTCCAGCGACGCGCCCACGCCCCCCAGGATCATGGAGAGATTGGGACCGGCATGGGGCGGGTATTGAAGGTGGAGCCCCCCCTGCCGGAGCCGGGCGTCGAAAAACCGGGGGCCCAACCGATCCAGCAGGTCCACGGCCGGAACGTTGAGGGACCGCCGCAGGGCCTCGGCGGCGGACACCGGCCCTGAAAAATGGCGGGTGAAATTGGCCGGCCGGTACCCGCCGAAGGTGAAGGGGGCGTCCACCAGAAGGCTTTCGGAATGGATCAGCCCTTCTTCCATGGCGAAGGCGTAAAGAAACGGCTTTAACGTGGAGCCCGGGGACCGGTGGGCCCGGACCATGTCCACGTGGCCGTACCGGTCGTCATCCAGGAAATCGGCGGACCCGACGTAGGCCCGAACCGCCAATTCATCGTTTTCCACCACCAGGGCCGCGGCCGAGGTCCGGGCCGGCGTCGTGGCGATGAAACGGCGCACCAGGCCGCTTACGGTCCGCTGGAGATAGGGCTCGATGAGGGCGACCACCGGTTTCCCGGGGGCCCCCCGGCTTTTAAGACGGCGGGCCAGCAGCGGGGCCCGCATGGGGTGCTGGTCGAACCGCCGGCGGACCCGTTCCAGCTTGGCCTCGGCCACGGTTTCGCGATCCCACACGCCGAATTTAGCCATCCGATCCAGCACCTTGTCCCGGGCGGACGCCGCCCGCTCGGGATGGCGATCCGGCCGCAGCCGCGTGGGGGCCTGGGGCAGCACCGCCAGCAGGGCCGCTTCGGCGTGGCTCAGGGCTTTCGCCGGTTTGTCCAGATAGGCGTAGGCCGCGGCCTGGACCCCTTCAATGGGGCCGCCGAAAGGGGCGTAGTTGAGATAGAAGGTCAGTATCTCGTCTTTGGTGTAATGATATTCGAGCTGAAGGGCCCTGAAAATCTGATAGGCTTTTCCGGGGATCGTCCGGTCATGGGGAAAAAAGATCCGGGCCGCCTGCATGGAGAGGGTCGATCCCCCGGTCCGGGGCTCGCCGGTGCGGGCGTATTGCCAGAAGGCCCGCAGCAGCGACCAGGGATTGACCCCCGGGTGGCGGTGGAAAAAGCGGTCTTCGTAGTTGATCAGGGCCGTCAGGTACCGCGGTGAAACGTCGTCCGGCGACACCGGATACCGCCACACCCCCCGGCTGTCCGGGAAGGACCGGAGCGGCGTTCCGTCTTCCGCGGTCACCGTCGCGGCGAAATCCGTGTCGCTTAAGGGAAGCGCCAGGGGAAACAAATCGTCCAAACGCAGGAACAGCAGGAAAACCGCGAGGAAAACCCCTCCCGGAATGGCGGCGGCGAAAAAACAGGGGTGAATTTTGATAAAATCCCGCATGAAACAATAACGCCCTTTAACATTTTGACAACGGGGCCGGTCACGGATATAAATACATCAGAATGACCCGACGGGTCCACGGGTCCACAAACGGCTCCAATCTACCATGACCCGAGGGGCGGCATCAACGGACAAGTATGAACGGCTATAACGATCAACCCAAATCGATTTTTCACACCCAATCATCGGTTTGAAAAAAAAATTATGAAATGAGGTGTTTATGAGAGTATTAAAAACAAAGGAAAAGGGCGCCGGGCCTCCGTTCGCCCCCCCGTCTCCGGAACGGCGGAATAAAAAAAGGAAGGTCACCTACCCCGAAAGCGACGGCAAGCCCATGGCGGACAACACGAAACAATACGAATGG
>JAABTM010000533.1 GCA_011389855.1 Desulfobacteraceae bacterium | reverse complement strand
GCTCCACCACCAGGATGGAGTTGCCCCGGTCCCGCAGCGTCTTGAGGGCGTCGATGAGGATGGCGTTGTCCCGGGGATGGAGGCCGATTGTGGGCTCGTCCAGGATGTAGAGGACACCGGCCAGGTTGGACCCGAGCTGGGCCGCCAGCCGCACCCGCTGGGCCTCGCCGCCGGACAGCGTGTCGCCGCTCCGGGAAAGCGACAGGTAGCCCAGCCCCAGCCGCAGCAGCAGGTCCATCCGCGTGGTCAGTTCCGCCAGAATCGGCTCGGCGACGGGCGCGTCATGGGCGTCGAAGGCCAGCCGCTTCAGGGCCGCGATGGCCGCGTCGGCCGGCTCCCGGACCACGTCCCAGATGGAGAGGTCCCCCACCCTCACCGCCAGGGCCTCGGGCCGCAGGCGGCTGCCGCTGCATTTGGGGCAAACCGCGCCGCCCTCGTCCGCCGCGCCCAGGCCGTCGCATTTCGGGCACGCCCCCTGGGGGCTGTTGAAGGAAAACAGGCGCGGGTCCAGGGCCCCCGCGCCGATGCCGCAGGCCGGGCAGAGGCCGTGGCGGCTGAAAATCTCTTCGTTGCCCTTGGCATCCAGGACGATCAGGCTGCCGTCGCCCTCGGCCAGGGCCCGGTCCACCAGCCCGTCCAGGTCGGGGTCCGGCAGTTTGCCCATCACTAAGGAGATGGTGTGTTCGTGGTACCGGCTCAGGGCCATCCCCTCGACCACGGGGACGATCTCGCCGTCCACCCGGGCTTCGGTGAATCCCCGCTTCAGGGCCCGGGCGAAGACATCCTTGTGGAACCCCTTGCGGCCGAAGACCTTGGGGGCCAGAATCCGGGCGGACCGCTTGCCGTACCGCTTTTGGATCGCCGTGGCGATCTGGGACCGGGTTCGGGTCTCCAGGGGACGGCCGCATCCGGGGCAGTGTTGCCGGCCGAGTTTGCTGAACAGGAGCCGCAGAAAATGGTAGATCTCCGTCAGGGTCGCCACGGTGGAGCGGCGGCCGGCGTGGCTGATCCGCTGCTCGATGGCCACGGTGGGCGGCAGGCCCGAGACCTTGTCCACCTCGGGCCGTTCCAGGATCTTCATGTACTGGCGCACGTAGGGGGCCAGGCTCTCCAGGTAGCGCCGCTGCCCCTCGGCGTAGAGGATGTCGAAGGCCAGGGTCGATTTCCCCGACCCGGAGACGCCGGTGAAGACCACGAGCCCGTTCCGGGGGATGGATGCGGTCAGGTTCTTGAGGTTGTGCTCCCGGGCCCCCTGGACGGCGATGGCTTCGCCGTAGTCGCCGTAGGGAGCGGCGGATTCCGCAACCATGGGTAGCTCGGGGGATGTCAGGCCGGTAGATGCCGCCTCCGGCCCCGGCGGCTGCATTTCACCCGCCAGCACCGGCTTCAGGAACCGGCCGGTGTGGGACTCGGGGCAGTCCGCGATCGTCTCGGGCGTTCCCTGCACGACGATCTCACCCCCGGCGTCGCCCCCCTCCGGACCCAAATCGACGACCCAGTCGGCGGTCTTGATGACATCCAGGTTGTGCTCGATCACCAGCACCGTGTGACCCGCGTCCGTCAATCGCCGCAGCGCCGTCAGCAGGGTGGCGATGTCGCTGAAATGGAGGCCGGTGGTGGGTTCGTCGAAAATGAACAGGGTGGGCGCCTCCCGCTGCCGGGCCCGCAGGTACTTGGCCAGCTTCAGCCGCTGGGCCTCCCCGCCGGAGAGGGTGTTGACCGGCTGGCCCAGCCGCATGTAGCCCAGCCCCACCTCGGCCAGGGGCATCAGCGGCGTGGTGACGGCGGGCCGTTTTTTGAAGAAGGCCAAGGCCTCGTCCACGGTCATGTCGAGGATGTCGCCAATGGACTTGCCCCAAAACCGCACCATCATCACCTCCGGCTTGTACCGGGTCCCGTTGCAGTCGGGGCAGGTGATGTAGACGTCCGAGAGAAACTGCATCTCCACCTTCTCGAACCCGTCCCCCTTGCAGGTCTCGCACCGCCCGCCGGCCACGTTGAATGAGAAATGGCCGGGGCCGAACCCCATCGCTTTGGCGGCGTCCGTGTCGGCCAGGAGCTTGCGCACCGGGTCCATGGCCTTGGTGTAGGTGAGCAGGTTGGCCCGGGGCGTGCGGCCGATGGGGGACTGGTCCACCAGCACGGCCCCGGCGATGTGGTGCGCGCCGTTCAATCTTTTATGCGCGCCGGGGCGGCCCTGCTGATCCCCCTTGGCCCACTGGACGGCCCGGTAGAGCACGTCCTCCGCCAGGGTCGATTTGCCCGACCCGGAGACGCCGGTGAGGCAGACGAACCGGCCCAGGGGGATGGCGAAGTCGATCCCCTTGAGGTTGTGCTCCGACGCCGATTTAACGGCAAGCCAGACCCCTTTTTTATCAACGAGCCGGCGCGG
>JAABTM010000236.1 GCA_011389855.1 Desulfobacteraceae bacterium | reverse complement strand
AGCCAGTCCACCACATCAGCAGAATTTGAAATATCGGGTGTCATCAACAGAAAGTTGGCTTCCCGGCAATCATTCTTTATTGTAGTTAGTAGAAATTCAAGGTTTAACCCTCTTGTTTGATCTTCTATATTGTGTGCTTCATCAACTATAGTCAGCACCATGGGCCGTTCATCACTTGTACCCAAACCCTGTCTGACAAGTAGATTTAACTTTTCATAGGTTGTAACCAATACATCAAACTCAGTTTGATTACCCTTATCTTCTGTCAAATGCTGTTCGAACCCATCTAATTCAATTGCGCCACTTGCTTTTTCAACAACCAACCCCAATTCACTAAAGTCCTTTTTTAGTTGAATGAATACCTGATTTACCAATGATTTGGTAGGAGCCACATAAGCTACCCAGCCACCTCTTTCTCTGAATTCGTTAAGCGCTTGCAAAATGCGGTATTCGGCAATCATAGTTTTACCGCTGGAAGTGGGCAAGTTTACTACAATTGCTTTATGTGCAGGGTTTAATAATTGTCCTGTCCTTATAGATTCACGTTGTGGATAGAGTAGTTCAAATACACCTTTCGCTTCCTTGCGTGTAATGAACTTATTAAATTCTGTAACCCAACGATTCACTCCATTGGTGGTGTACCAAATGGTATTTCGTACCATTTTTACCGCCAGGGCTTCAAAAAACTGAAACATCAATCCAAGACTGATATTCCCGGATTTTTGCGCAAACTCACGTGAAAAATTCAGATGATAGTGAAGTTGGGTCTCCGGTTCAACAGGTCGACCCTCAATTAGGTAGTTTCCAAGAATATCTATGCTTTTGGCAAAGTGGTATAGAGCTACCAGTTCAGCAGCACCGTATGGACGGCTTTCTTCGTTGACCTGATCGAGGAAATTGCTTTCAAAATCTTTTTGCTCATCCCGCAATTGGTTGATCAATTGGACGGATTGATCAATATCCTTCCAGTTTTCTTTGACTACAAGGCCAACCAACGCTTTAAAACACAGGGTAAGTAAGCGTTTGTTCCAGTCGTTTTCGACCCCCAGATTTTCTATTTGTCCAGCATTTGATTTCAGATACTGTCGAACGAAGTGCCAATGCTCTCCTAAATAACCAAAAGCAATCAACTTAAACTGCTCGTAGATGTAGTATTCACTTTCCGTTGAGATCAAAACCTGGCTTGCTATATCAAAATAGGAAGCACAAAGCGCTTTGAAATTCTGTGAATCTCTGCCATCCCATAATTCAATAATCTTCAGCTCACACAGTTCCTTTGTTTTTTCAAGATGATTAATATCGTCTTGGGTTAACTCAACGGACTCAAAGCGGCTGGATAGTTTTCCTTTTTGAATGAGCGCACCTATCCCAGTAAGCATGTCAGGATATGCCTGTTCAAGATGATTATATTTTAGCTCAATGCTCATTCTTCGGTCTCATTCATGATTTTGAGCCATTCCGATTTTTTAATCGGAACGTACAATGCTAATAATTTTAATCCTGTTGGTTCCAAGATTTTATCTTTAATTCGGTGATAACTTTCTGAAACATCTTCCTCAACCGGATCTGTGTCTCTCACCAATACACCCACCAATTGGTAACTACCATTTGCAGCATAGTAAGCCTTTAAACTTGCATTAAAATCTTCTTTGAATTGATGACCCCCCTCAAACAGTCTTGCTTTATTCTGAAGGTAACTTATCAGTATTCTGCGTTTATCAGGCTGATTACACAAATCACAAAGCTGGTTTTCCATACCACCCTGATAGGTCATTACCTGTGGGGGATTGGCATTCTCAGACGAAGTTTTTACCTCCCCAAACAAAAAGAGAACCTGTCCATCGATTTCAATAAAACCAACCAGATCTGCTCCAGTTTTATTTCCTTTCGGGTTCCGGGCATCTCTCAATTCATTCCAATGGAAACGGCACTGAAACTTTTCTTCCAGTACAATTTCAGCATAAGCCTCACCAACACGAAAATTCTGAGCATTTACTTTCTCGTCTTCCAGAGCTTGAATGTCGGCCAATAGCTGATCGTTTGTATCAAAACCAGTGTCCGATTTTAAAGTCTTTAAGCTATCAAGCAATTCTTCTCGCTGCTCTCGGTCGATGAGATTGTCTTTTACCGGACCTTTCAAATAACAATGACATTCCTGTTCATCAGACAAAAAGCCTTTATAATGTCTATTGATTGTATCTATATATTGATATACTGTTCTCAATGTTCAATCTCTTTTAGCATAACGCAAAAATCAGCGATGCGAGGTACGAGCATCCGCTGGATTTTTTTTGTTATCGGATCGTTAAAAGTATTCTATTTTCTGTGCCGTCCATAATTTGGATGTCTGCGCTGGTGTTTCAGTACTGTTACTCGAAGAACTTCATTTTCTAATATCCGGAAATAAATTACATCCGAAAGCGATTCATAAGTGATCTGCGTATATATATCGCCTTCAACTGCCCTCCATCGTTTTGGCATGGATGCTATTTTCAATACCTGTCGCTCAAATTCATTGAGAAATTCCATTCCTAATCCCGGTGAGCTTTTGTTATAATATTCAATAATCTCTCGCAATTCAGATTCAATTGCTGGATGATATTCAATCCTCATTTCCGTAACCTATCGAACAGTTCTTTATGGGATAAAGGGATAACACTCCCTTGTTCGATTTCATTATCACGTTGCAGCGCTAAACTAATAGCTTCTTCTTCTGAAATATCTGTTGAAAATTTATAAGGATCTTCGAGGCTTTCCCAAATAGTCTCCGCTATGATTGCTCTGTCATGCGGACTCATCCTTAATACTTCACTTGTAATCTGATCAATACTCATAAAAAACCACCTTTAATATAGGTTTTGTTTGGTGTTCTAATAATAACAACTAAAAAATAATTTAACATTCCAGGGTCTTTTCCAGCCCCCCGCCCCGCACCCCTAACACCCGGGTCCCGCAGGCTTGGGCCTCCACCGACACCAAACCGAAGGTTTCCATGGCGCCGGCGTAGATGAACAAATCGGCGGCGGAGTAGAAGCGGGCCAGTTCGGCCCGCTCCCGGATGTAGGGCAGCCAGGTGATGTGGGGGAGGATGCCCGCTTTTCCTTTATTTCCCCGTCTTTTCCGGAGTCGTCGAGAAATAATAGATCGCCCCCGCCGTCACGATGGAGGGGATCGACCCGCCCAGCGGATAACCCGCCCGCACGCACCACTGGAAGACGATGAACCCCGCGGCCCAGGAGATCAGGGCGACGGGGTTGTAGCCCTTGATATACCAGTAGGCGCCGCCCTCCTCGTAGATGGCTTTGACATCCAGCCGGCGCCAGCGGACAAGAAAATAATCGGTGAGCACCACGCCGTAGAGCGGCACGAACATGGCGCCGATGAGCAGGAGAAAATTTTCATACTGCTCCATGGGAAAAACCAGGGCAACGCCGATGGAAAGCAGGCCGGCGATCCACATCAGAGTTCTGGCGCTGATCCGCCGGGAAATGTTGAGCATGGAGCAGGTGGCGGAATAGACATCCGGAAAATCGGAGGTGATGGTGGAAAAAACCACCATGATCAGCGCGGGAACCGCCATGCCGATGCGGCCCATGGTCGTGAGGATCAGCATGCCGGGATCGCTTTGCCCGGTGACCAGTGTCGCCAGAAGTCCCAGCGTATACATCCACGACGAGATGATGAAATAGCCCCACCAGGTGTTCCAGAAAGCCGATTTCGATTTTTTGGCGAAACGGGAATAATCGGAGACCAGCGGCATCCATGAGATGGGCATGGCGATCACCAGGTCCAGCCCGATCATGAACGACATGCCGCCCTTCGGATTCATGGAGACGCCCCTTCCGAACTCCTCGATGGAGACAAAGGTCATCATGAGAATGACCAGCATCAGCCCGATCACGGCGCAGGTCTGCATTACCTTCCAGAACGTGCGGCCCGTAAACAGGGCCCAAACCAGGGTGCCCATGCCGATGAGGATGATCCAGAATTCGTTGGCCGCCAGAATGCCGCCGACCGACTGGCCCAGCGCGGCCCCGGCCCGCCCGCCGATGATCAGCATGATGGATGCCCACCCGATCAACTGAACGATATTAAGGACCGCCGCCAGATTCGATCCCCGGATGCCGAAGGCGGGGCGCACGGAGACCATGGACATGATGCCGTACTCGGAGCCCATGACGCCGCCCATCGCCATAAAGGTGTTGCCGATCAGGTGTCCCAGAACGATGGCCCAAAATCCGGCCCAGAATCCCATGGGGGCCAGAAAGCCGCCGGCCCAAATCTCCGCCAGCGAGACTCCCACCCCGGCCCACAGCAGGAAATAGTCGAACCCGCCCAGGTTTCGGTCGGATGAATTGATCGGTTGAATGTCCATTTCGCGCAGTCCTTTCTCTTGTTGCTTGATTGGTAAAAAGGGGAGGGGATCCGCGGTCGCGTCTGATCTAAAAATAAAAGCCGTTTCCGGGCGGAAACGGCTGCCGGCGGCCCGTGAAAACCGGCGCCGCTCTTCGGACGCTCCCTACGCTGGCATTACCCAGACCAGGTTCAAAGGGTGTGATCTCAGGCTCGCGACGCGCGGGCCACCCCCGCCTTACGATTTAACTCGCCATTTTTAGTACGAAAATTCCGGGGGATTGTCAAACGGTTATTTCATCATTTTTCGGGATTAAGGTGATTTTTGGAAATGAAGATCCCAATAATAGTCCAACGCCTTGGCCGCGCCGCCTTGGGTTGAAACCCCAGGCTCAATCATCCAAAACCGGCTAAAAGCCGGTTCAAATTGCAAACCATCATCTATCCCAAGGCGACCATAACCGGCTTCCAGCCGGTTTTATGGTTTCAGCCTGGGGTTTCAACCCAAGGCGGCGCGGACGCTCGACTTGAATTAGAATTAAATCGATGATGCATTGGAATCAGAGGGATATTTTTTCCAGCATTTCGCCTAAGTAAAGAAAAAATTGACATTCCTTTCTTCACCAGGTAAGAATCCGTATTGATTTGGCCGATCATTCTTGAGGGATTACCGACGACAATGAGCGAACTCGATTCGATACTCGCGCTTCAACTGACCATCGCCTGGGCGGGCGAGGGCCTGCCGGACCCGAAACGTTTGGACTGGTGGGAGACCGACCTCGTCGACCCGGACGGCGGCGGGGATCTGTTGTCCCGGCTGTTTCCCCGCACCCATCGATGGGCATCTTTAGAAGCGGCCCGTCAAGCCGCCATTCGGGTCGATTTGAAGGCCAGACAACGCATGGCCCGGCCCGATGAGCTGCGCACCCTGTTTTTCTGGGGCTTCGAAACCGACGAGGCCCTCCGGGACCGGCTGCGGTTCCACAAGGGGAACGGGAAAGATCCGAAGGATGCCCTGCCGATGCCGGTGGATGTATCCGCCGATTTCGACCGGACGGATCTCGAAGACGCCCTGCGGCTGCCCGGACGGGAGGTTGATTTCAAGTTGGTTCCCGGTGGGCGGGAATTGAAGGGACCGCCGCCGGGGTCTATGGATATGATGGCGAAACGCCTCGCCGCCGCCCTGCTGCCGCTGGCTTCGGATTACCCCGCGCCGTTTTTCCGGATCGAAGGGAAGGCGCCTTGAAACCGGCCGCCGAGTCCACCCGGGATCATACCCGTTTGCTGCGGATGACCCTTGCGGTGGCGGACAGCCGGGCCTATTGGTCCAACGTCGATCCGGCCATCCCCAAAGACCGGGTGGCGGTCGCCGCCTTCGAGAACCGATGGTTCGGAGACCGGAGCCTGCCGCGCATCCAGCGGATGGCGGCCGATCTCCGGGACCGGTACGACGCCTTTCCCCAGGCTTTGGAGGCGCTCCATCGATGGCGGCCGGACGACCCGGACACGATCCGCAACCTGTGCCACTGGCACTTGCAGCTCTCCGACCCCATGTACCGGGATTTTACCGGGTGTTTCCTGGTGGAACGCCGGCAGCATCCCATGCCCCGCATCGACCGGGACGCGACCGTCCGGTGGCTCCGCGACCGGGTCGGAGATCGCTGGGCCGTGGCGACCCTCCAGAAAATCGCCCGAAACCTGATCACCGCCGCGACCGAGGCCGGGCTTTGCGCGGCGGGCAAAAAGGAGCGGATTCCGGTTTATCCCTCGGTGTCGGATGTCGCATTGACCTACCTGCTCTATCTGCTGCGCCAGACACGGTTCGAGGGGACGCTGCTCGACAACCCCTATTTGATTTCCGTGGGATTGACGGAGGGCGACCTCGAAAAGCGGATGCGCCGGCTGGATGGTGTGGCGTTCAACCGGATGGGGGATCTGGAATCCTTTGAGTGGGCCTTCGACGATCTTATGTCCTGGGCGGAGGCGAATCTGGCGTTCAATGGAAAGGCCGCCCCATGATCGACCCCCTGTTCTACAAAACCTCCCTCGAATCCGCGGTCAACGACCTGCGAACCGACCTGCTTTCCGACGGCGGGCCGCAGATCAGCACCATGCGCAACTACCGGTTCGCGATTCTGCCCTATGATCCGAAAAAGGAATTCGAACTCCGGACCCTCATCCGCCGGTTGAGCGACGACCTCAAGGGGATGGGGTGGAACGTCCTGTCCATCTCTTTGCTCCGGCTGCTCATGGACCGGCTGAGGGCCGAGGAGCCCCGGGTGCTGGACAGCTTTATCGGCCGGGAACGGCGGCTGTATGAAAAAGATCCCCGGCGGGCCCTGCGCTACCTCAAGGACAAACTGGTCCATTACGTGGAAGAGCCCGACGGCCTGGCCGGCGCGGTGGTGGGCCTGATCGACGACTTCGCCGACGCCCATCCCGACGGCCTTGACCACACCCTGATCTTCATCGGCCGGGCCGGGGCGCTCTATCCGTTTTTCCGGTCGTCGGCCCTGCTGCGGTTCATCGACGGCAAGACCCGGAACATTCCGGTGGTGCTGCTCTACCCCGGCGCGCGGCAGGGCGACACGGGGCTGTCGTTCATGGGGGAGCTGCCGGCGGACCGGGATTATAGGCCGAGGATTTATTCATGACGCAAAAGACCTGCGAGGTTTCCAAAACCTAGTAGGTCTGGATTCGCGAGGACCCAACATGCTGATCAAGGACATATTCGCCGTAAAGACCTACGAGGTTTCCAAAACCTCGCAGGTCTGGAATCGCAAGGATCCGACATGCTGATCAAGGACGTATTCGCCGCGGATGTCACCCGGGATATTCCCCCCGTCGTCTATTTCCACGAAAAAGACCCCGGGAAAGTGCAAGACGAGGTCTCGGAATACATCATCACCGGCGGGTATCCGGAGGACGACCCGCGGCGGAAGCGGATCGAATCGGGCATTCACGAGCAGTTTGTCCGGCTGCTCACCGGCATGGCGACTGAACTGGCCCGGAAGCATGGGGTGGAACTGCCCGCCTCCTGGATTTCCGGGTTTTACGGGTCCGGTAAATCGAGCTTCGCCAAGCTCCTGGGGCTGGCCCTGGACGGTCTGGTCCTGCCCGACGGCGCGCCGCTGGCCGACGCCCTTTTGGCCCGGGACGATTCGCCCAGGGCCGCGGAGTTCAAAACGGCCTGGCAATCGGTGGCGGACCGGATCGACCCCATGGCCGTGGTCTTCGACATCGGCGCCATGGCCCGGGAAAACGAGGATATCCACTCCGTGGTCAAGCGGATGATCCAGGTCCGGCTGGGTTACTGCGCGGTCAGCCACCATGTGGCGGACTACGAACTGAAGCTGGAGCTGGACGGCCGGTGGGACGAATTTGTCCAGCGGGCCGCGGCGGTCCTGGGCCGGCCCTGGGACGATGCCAGGGACCACCAGTTGGCGGAGGACGACTTTTCCCACGTCCTCCACGAGATGAACCCGGACCGCTACATCGACCCCATGAGCTGGGCCGACAGCCGGGGCGGGTCCGACAGCGGCATCGGCACGTCGGTGGCCGAGACCACCCGCACTATCGCCGACATGCTCGACCGGCGCGCGCCGGGCAAGACGCTCTTCATCGTGGTAGACGAGGTGAGCCAGTACATCCACCAGAACGAAAGCCGGATGCTCAAGCTCCAGTCCCTGGTTTCGGACCTGGGCCAGAAGCTCAAGGGCCGGGTCTGGCTCCTGGCCACCGGGCAGCAGAAGCTGGAGGATGTCGAAGACAACACCGTCCTGGGCAAATTGAAGGACCGGTTTCCGCCCCGGTTGCGGGTCCACCTGTCGCCCACCAACATCCGGGACGTGGTCCACAAGCGGCTCCTCAAAAAGGCCCCGGACAGGGAGGCGGCCCTCCGGGATCAG
>JAABTM010000235.1 GCA_011389855.1 Desulfobacteraceae bacterium | reverse complement strand
TCTGGATGCCCTCGCCCATGGCGGGCGCGGCGACGCACATGACGGTGAACAGGATCCATATTGCCGTTTTTCTCAAAACCAACCTCCTTTGTTGCACGGGGCAGTGGCGGGTTACAATCGACCCGATCTCCATTCGATTGTATCCCAAAAGTGGACATCGACAAAGGGATTTCGTCACAATTCAGGCAATTGCCTCATGCTTTATGCTGACAACCATCCGGCATTTCCTTTCCCGCGTTCCCAAAAACCTCGACCACCCCCGCGCTGACGACCAGCGCGGCGCCGACGGCTTCCCGGGCGCCGAAGGGCTCCCCGGCGAACAGGGCCGCGCTGCCGATGCCGACCACCGCCTCGAGCTGGAGCAGGATGCCGAGCCGGCCGGGATCGACAAAGCGGGACCCCCAGTACAATCCCCACATGGCCGGAATCAGAATCCCCACCGCCATCAGCACGATCCAGGGGGCGAGCGCGACGATCTTTTCCAGGGCCGGCGGGCGGCCGGGTGCGGTGAGGGGGAGCAGGGAAAAGGCCAATGCCGTCATCGTACCGAAAAAGAAAAACGCGAACACCTGCTCGAATACCTCTATGTCGGATGACTGCCGCACCTGCATGGCGCCGAACGTAAACAGGATTCCCGACACAAGCGCCATCAGGTCGCCGATGTTGACGGCGGATGTGAAGGAAGCGCCCAACCCCAGAATGGTCGCCAGCCCCGACAGACCGAGCACCAGAGACAATCCCCGCCAGAGGGTGAACCGACGTCCCATCAGGCCCACTTCCACCAGGGTTCCCCATGCAGGCATCGCATAGAAGAGGATCAGAGCCCGGACGACGTTGGTGATCAGCAGGCTTTCGCAATACATGACCACCGCGCCCCCCACCAACAGACCCGTGCCGTACCGCCCGATGCCCGTGGGGCGCCCCAACCGAAACCGCCGCATCGCAAAGGGCGCCAGAAAGATGAGGGGGGCGACAAACTGGCTCAGGATGACCCAGGCCGGCGCCAGCCCCTGGCTTTCAAACACTGTCAGTGGCACCCAGAACAACCCCCAAATGGCGGCCGCCATGGCGACGATGATTTCAGGGCGTGCGATGCTTTTTAACATTTTAAGCCAACCGACATTATCATCCGCCCCCTGTCTTCAATACATGCGTTTTGGTGAGCGCGTCGCGAAATAGCAGATATCTGACGCCGCCACAATATAAGCCATATCACCCTGTGCGTACAGCATGCCACACCATCATGCAAGAGGGCGACAACCTCCGCACGGCGGTCGACAGCCGCCGCCGGGCGGATGTTTTGCTTTTGCAGACCCCCGCGGCGGTTGTACGAAACAAAACTGGGTGCAAGCCGAAACCCGCCAGTTTGTCATTTAACGATCCGCAAAAAAGGCCCTTCCCTTACTTTATTCCAGAGGCTCGCGACAATGACATCTCTGACATCATCGTCTCGATAAACATGCTTATCGGAGACGGATCTGCAGGATACGAGCAGTTTCATGTTTCTGGACCACCGGCCGGTATATCTCCCGATACATTCAGGCAAATTGGCTGCGGGATCATCCAGCAGGTCGTCCAGGTCCGCACTCGCCAATTTTAATTTGTCCTTTGTTTCCAAACCGGATAATGCCTGATCTACGGCCTCTTCGATGGTTTCCGGAACAATCGGGAGTTTGTCGAGCAGCGCTTTCCTGTTGTAATCCGAAAGGGTTTCACCCGATTTAGCCTCCATCAATGACAGCAATATGGCATTTTCCACAATATACATGGTATGTCCATATATCTCCGGATCTTCGCTGACCCTCGAACCGGCGACATTCAGAACCTCGATGGAATTCTCCATAGCCCAGGTGCTGAGTCGGGAGGGCGCCAGGGTGGGGGAAGTCTTTTTCAAATCCACGTGGAATCCTGGCCGTTGATGTTTTTTGGCCATTTGAAGGCTGTAATCCGCGCCACCGGTCAAGCTCCCATGGGAGAATATGGCCGTTCCATCCGAATCCATGACGTTCCGTTCAATCCGGTCTTTGTAACCCGGAAGGGGCATTTCCCTCAGTTCGTATTTGTCCGGCAACACGTCGCCCTTTGTTCTACGCCCTTTTTGAATCCACCCGCCATGGGGGAAATTAAATTTTATGGCGGCATCCAAGGCCGCTTGATCCGCGCCCTTTTGGCCGCCCGATATGATTTTTTTCAGCATTTTCGAGTCCTCTGCTTTTTACCTGAACCTGCTCAAACAGGTTTTGTGGTCCATCCGTCCATCCAAGGACGATAGGAAAGATCAGGGGAATTACTTGAACAATGACTGTTTTCACTATGGGCTTATATTTGGCATGAGGGTATAGGGCCGGTAAGGTATTTCCAGGCGGGAGGAACCTGATTTAAGTGTTCCCATGTCAGGAGGAATGCCCTAAAATCACTGGAGGGATGCTCAATAGACCTTTTAAAAGGACTCGAAAGAGGAGGATGAATGAAAAAACCGAACCCGATCTTTAAAAAGCACTATCAAGACTATCTGGCGGAGATCGCCAGCCTCGATCTTTCCACCCGGTCCGCCATCCTCGACATATCGCTGGAAGCGGACGGTCAGACCGCCGTGATCCCCTTTTTCGGCAGCGATTACCGGGTATCGTCCGAGGGAATTGTGGACGCCCGGGGAAAGCGGCCCGAATACGGCACATGCCTGCTGCTGCTGAAATACCTGCTGCTGTGTCCGCGGTGGATTCCGGTCGAAGATGATTGGGTGAATTATCGGGATCTAAAAGACTCCGGTCCGCTGACCGTTTATTTCAACGATAACGTCCTGGGCGCCTTGTCCGGGCGCTATTCGGGAAGAAAAAGCGACCTCGAAGCCGCTGCCGCCGGCCTCGATGGAAAGACGCCCGCCAACGATTACCCATATGATATGGCGGTGGTGTTGCGCCCCTTACCCCGCGTGCCGATTTTGCTCTTGTTCAACGATGCCGACGAAGAATTTCCAGCCAAGGCAATCGTGCTGTTCGAACGAAGAGCGGAGCGGTTTCTGGATGCGGAGTGTCTGGCCGTGTTGGCCGTCGCATTGGTGGATGGGTTGGAACGGAAGGAAAAAGGATCCGATCAATAAATCGACAACGTCGATTCCCCGTCGAAGATATGCAGGTGCTCCAGGTTCAGGGCCATCCTGAACCGGTCGCCGGACTTGACGATGCGGCGACCGTCGCATTTGGCCACGACTTTTATGCCCTGCAAATCCATGTGGAGATTGGTGTCGCTGCCCAACGGTTCTACGACCTCGGCGACGCCGTCCACCTTCCAGTTGTCGGGGAGCAGCAGCGCGGTGCTGTCCATGGTGATATCCTCTGTTCGGAGGCCCATGAAGACGTCCATTTCCTCTTCGATTTTCGCGTCGGGTTTGTGGGGGATCGGGAGCTGGAGATCGTCGTTGAATCGCAGGCGGAGTTCTTCTCCGGATCCCACGATTCGAGCGGGGACCAGGTTCATGGGCGGGGACCCGATGAACCCGGCCACGAAGGTGTTGACCGGATGCTGGAAGATTTCGAT
>JAABTM010000234.1 GCA_011389855.1 Desulfobacteraceae bacterium | reverse complement strand
TCCCGGGGCGTGCCCACCTGCTCGATGTAGCCGTCGCGCATGACCACGATCCGGTCGGCCAGGGTCATGGCCTCCACCTGGTCGTGGGTGACGTAGATGGTGGTGGTCTGCACCTTTTTATGAAGCTGCTTGATCTCGATGCGCATCTGGGTCCGCAGCTTGGCGTCGAGGTTGGATAGCGGCTCGTCAAATAGAAAAACCGACGGGTCCCGGACGATGGCCCGGCCCATGGCCACCCGCTGGCGCTGCCCGCCCGACAATTCGTGGGGTTTCCGGTTGAGGTAGTCCGTCAACTCCAGCATGGTCGCGGCTTCCTGGACCCGGGCTTCGATCTCCTCCTTGGGGACCTTGCGCAGCACCAGCCCGAAGGACATGTTCTTGAAGACGTTCATATGGGGGTAAAGCGCGTAGTTCTGGAAGACCATGGCGGCCTGGCGGTCTTTCGGGGCCACGTCGTTGACGACGCGGTCGGCAATGCGGATTTCGCCTTCGGTGATGGTTTCCAGGCCGGCGATCATCCGGAGGGTGGTCGATTTCCCGCATCCCGACGGGCCCACCAGCACGACGAATTCCTTATCCACAATGTCGAGATCGATGCCATGCACCGCTTCGACCTTGCCATACCGCTTTACCACGTTTTTCAATGCAACGCCGGCCATGTATCCCGTCCCGTATCCGTGAAAGTCTCATCTTTTCCGCCCCCGGCGGAGGACCTGCCAAGCCTTTACAAAAAGCATTATTCCCGTGGCGAAGTCAAGACCTGATTGCGCTTCCAAATTAACCTTGACTCCCCGGATGAGACCTTCTACATTGCCGTTGAGTGAGGCGTTTGTGTTCGCGTTCAGTTGGCGGCGGAAGCAACCCGCCGAAATCAAACCCAATCATGTTTCAGCAAAGGAGGCGTAACGATGAAAGGACGAAAGTGGTTTTCGGTGATCGCGGCAGCAATCTTTTCCATCTTTTGGGCCGCCCAGTCCATGGCGGCGGTGGAAGTCCAGTGGTGGCACGCCATGCGCGGCAGCCGCGGCGAGGTGGTCGATACGATCGTGAAGGCCTTCAACGATTCCCAGTCCGACTACAAAGTCAACGCCGTCTACAAGGGTGAATACGACGAGGTGGTCAACGCGGGCGTGGCCGCCGTCCGGGCCGGCAAGCAGCCCCACATCCTCCAGTCCTTCGAGGTGGGCACCCAGACCATGATGCTTTCCGGGGCCGTCTACCCGGTCTATCAGCTCATGAAGGACAAAGGTTACGACATCGACTGGAAGGCCTATCTTCAGCCGGTGCTCTCCTATTATATGGACAAGGACGGCAACCTCATGTCCATGCCCTTCAACTCCTCCACGCCGGTGATGTACTACAACGTGGATCTGTTCAAAAAAGCCGGCATCGACGCGCCCCTGTCCAAGACCGACCCGGTGACCTGGGACCAGATGGGCGAGATGACCAAAAAACTGGTGGACTCCGGCGTTCCCGGCGGCATGGTCACCGCGTGGCAGTCCTGGACCCAGGTGGAAAACTACTGCGCCATGCATGATCTGCCCTTCGCCAGCCAGGCCAACGGCTACGAAGGGCTGGACACTGAACTGCTGATCAACAATCCCAAGCAGGTGAACCACATCGCCCGGCTCAAGTCCTGGATGGACGACAACCGCTTCTTCTACGGCGGACAGAAGTACCAGGGCCCCAAATCGGAATTTATCGCCCAGAACGCCGGCATCTACATCGACTCCATCAGCGGCATCGCCAAACTCAAGGACGCGGTCAAGGATTTTAAATGGGACGTGGCGCCCCTGCCCGTGGAAGCCTGGATGGAAAAGCCCCAGAACAGCATCATCGGCGGGGCCTCCCTGTGGGTCTTCAAGGGGCACAGCGACAAGGAATACGAGGGCGTGGCCGCTTTTATGAATCATTTGGCCCAGCCCGAAATGCAGATCCTCTGGCACAAGGAGACCGGGTATTTCCCCATCACCATCGGCGCCTATGAGCAGCTCAGGGAAGAGGGCTACTACAAAGAGAATCCCTACCAGGAAGTGGGCATCAAGCAGTTGACCCGTCGCGAGCCCACCAAGAATTCCAGAGGTTTGCGGCTCGGCTATTTCGTCCAGATCCGCAACATCATCAACGAGGAACTGGAACTGGTCTGGAATGGCTCCAAGCCCCCCAAGGAAGCCCTGGACGCCGCCGTGGCCCGGAGCAACAAGAAGCTGCGGGAGTTTGAGTCGATTTATAAGTAATCATTGAAAGGTGGTTTCCCTGAATTGGATGCAACGCTTCGCCGGTTGCCGCCTTGGAATGAAATTCCAAGGCTGAATTATCCAAAACCGGCTGAAAGCCGGTTCGAACCGCAATGAACCGGACGCAACGTCGATAGCCTGAACCGGCTTTCAGCCGGTTTTACGGATTGAGCCTCGGAATTCATTCCGAGGCGGCGTGGCGATGGAAATCATCTTTGAAGAAGACTGAATCCGTCGGTGCGGAATGTGAACCCGCACCGGCGGATTGCGCCTGAAAGACATAACCCAACCATGCTGAGAAAACGCTCCTACTTCGATTCGAAACGCCTGCCGTACCTGTTGATCCTGCCCCAGATCCTGGTGACCGTCACCTTTTTCTACTGGCCGGCGGTGCAGGGGCTGGCCCAGTCCTTCATGCTCAGCGATCCGTTCGGGCTCCACAGCCGGTTCGTCCTGTTCGACAATTATGTCCGACTCTTCAAGGACCCGCTCTATCTGCGGTCCATCGTCATCACCCTCACCTTCAGCGCCTCAACCGCGGCCCTGGCCATCACCACCGGGCTGCTCCTCGCCACCCTGGCCAACCGGGTCTTTCAATTCAAGAACATCATCCGGACGTTTCTCATCTGGCCCTATGCCGTGGCGCCGGCCATCTCGGGCATTTTGTGGCTGTTCCTGCTGCATCCTTCCTTCGGCGTGGTGGCCATCGCCATCAAAAAATACCTGGGGGTGGACTGGAACCCGGTGCTGCGGGGTTCGGACGCCATGGTCATGGTGATCATGGCCAGCTCCTGGAAACAGATCAGCTATAATTTCGTTTTCTTCATGGCGGGGATGCAGGCCATTCCCAAATCGCTCATCGAGGCGGCGGCCATGGACGGGGCGGGGCCCTTCCGCCGGTTCTGGACCATCACCCTGCCGCTGCTCTCGCCCACGCTGTTTTTCGTGACGGTGATGAACATCATCTTCTCCTTTTTCGAGACCTTCGGCATCATCCACACGGTCACCCAGGGGGGGCCGGGGGGCGCCACCAACATCCTGGTCTACAAGGTCTACCAGGACGGCTTCATCGGGCTGAACCTCGGTTCGTCGTCGGCCCAGTCTATTCTTTTGATGGCGCTGATCATCACCATTACGCTGCTCCAGTTCAAATACGTGGAAAAGAAAGTGCAATACACGGGGTAATACAACCGATGGTCGAAAAAACGCCGATTCTGGACGCCCTGACCTACCTGTTGCTCATGCTGGGGATACTGGTGGTCTGCTTCCCCATCATCTATACCATCATCGCCGCGACCCTCCCGATGGAGGAGGTCTCCAAGGTGCCCATGCCGCTTATTCCCGGGGACCAGTTCTGGGTGAACATCCAGGCCGCCTGGAACCAGGGGGATCTGGGCACCCAGCTCTTCAACTCCTTCATCATGGCGTCGGGCATCACCATCGGGAAGATCGTCGTCTCCCTGCTGG
This sequence comes from Desulfobacteraceae bacterium, assembly GCA_011389855.1. Lineage (GTDB taxonomy): Bacteria > Desulfobacterota > Desulfobacteria > Desulfobacterales > JAABSP01 > JAABTD01. Next base: position 1,012 of record JAABTM010000234.1, on the reverse strand, counting down.
GGGCCTTTTCCATCGTCTATTTCGACTACCGGTTCCGCACCGTGGCGTTCGTGACCGTTTTCTGCACCCTGATGCTCCCGGTGGAGGTCCGCATCCTGCCCACCTACGAAATGGCGGCCAACCTGTTCGGTCCCCTTCAGCACGTCTGGGACTGGCTCCACCTCAACGCCCTGCTGAGCTGGTTTACGGATCACGACATCGAAGTGACGCTGGATTGGAGCCTGCTCGATTCCTACACCGGCCTCATCCTGCCCCTGGTGGCGTCGGCCACCTGCACATTTTTATTCCGTCAGTTTTTCCTCACGGTCCCCGAGGAACTCTGCGAGGCGGCCAAGATGGACGGCGCCTCGCCCATGGTTTTCTTCCGGAAGATCCTGCTGCCCCTTTCCAAGACCAACATCGCGGCCCTGGTGGTCATCGAATTCGTCTACGGATGGAACCAGTATCTGTGGCCGCTGCTCATCACCACCAACCCCAAGATGACCACGGCCGTCATCGGCCTGAAAAACCTGATCCCCTCGCCGGAAGACCCGCCGGACTGGCACATCGCCATGGCCGGCGCCCTGCTGGTGATGCTGCCGCCCATCCTGGTGGTGCTCTTCATGCAGCGCTGGTTCGTCAAGGGACTGGTGGAACGGGAGAAATAGCGGACATGGCCCTCGGCGACAGGCCCTTTCTTGTGGATCCGGCCGGATTCGGCCCCCTGTGTACCTGCGGGAAACCGCATCCCATCGTGAATGTGCGCCGCTATGCCGGCGACGACGCCTTTGCCGTGATGGCCGAGGATTGCGGGGATGAGATCGACAGATCTCGGGTGCTTCTGGTGGATGACGAGAACACCCATGCCGCCGCCGGCGCCGCGGTGGTCGAAGCCCTGAAGGATCGCGGCATCGATCCCGTCGTGGAGACGCTTCCGGGCGACGTGGAGATGACCGACGCCACGGCGGAACGGCTCATGGCCGGCCGGGGGGAGATCGGCATCATCATTGCGGTGGGATCGGGGACCATCAAC
>JAABTM010000532.1 GCA_011389855.1 Desulfobacteraceae bacterium | reverse complement strand
ACGCGCATGCCGTCTTCCGACCGGCTGTAATCGGTGGTCGCCCCGGTGGGGCCGGTAATCAGGGAGGTGAATTCGCCCGATGGCAGGGTCCGGTCCAGGTAGACCGTTTGACGCCCCTCGGCGGTGGGCGGTTTAATCCCAATACCCGTGAATGAATGAGAGTCAGTCGGTCTTTTTACCCGTTTAGGCGAATTACGGAAATGAATATCCCAACAAGGCGAATTCAACGGCGTCGCTCGCCATTTGCCGCGCGGGAGTAAACTCCCACGCTATTTTATGATGTTCCTACAGGACATTTTTTGCAATTTCAGTCCCGTAGGGACGACAGTAGCGTGGGAGTTCACTCCCGCGCGGTCGGGCGGGATCAAGTCTGGTATCATTATTCCAGTAATTCACCTTAGCCCCCGGCAAATCGGCCACCGAATCTCATTCATTCACGGGTATTGGTTTGAAGGGTATCACAGGATGGGACACGGCATAAGCCCCTCAACGGCGGCCATTGGCGTCAGGCAGCGGGCGCTTCCACCGCCGAAGGGCAAACGGACGCCAGCGGACAGAGGGGGCAATTGGGCTTTCGGGCGCCGCACACGGCCCGGCCGTGGTAGATGAGCTGGAGGCAAAAGTCGCTCCACCTGTCTTTGGGCAGGACGTCCATAAGCCCGAACTCGATCTTGACCGGGTCGGTCCGGTCGGTGAGGCCCAACCGCCGGGAGAGCCGGGCCACGTGGGTGTCCACCACGATGGTCTGTTGGCCGAAACAGGCGCTCAGCACCACGTTGGCGGTCTTCCGGCCCACCCCTTGCAAGGTGGTGAGGTCTTCCAGCGTGTCGGGAACCTGGCCGCCGTACTGGTCCAGCAGACTCCGGGCGCAATTTTTGATGTGTTTGGCCTTGTTCCGGTAAAACCCCGTGGACCGGATCAGGTTTTCGATGGTTCCGAGATCCGCCCCGGCCATGGCCTGGGGCGTGGGCAGGGCCCGGAACAGTCCGGGCGTGACGGCGTTGACCTGGCGGTCGGTACACTGGGCCGACAGGATGGTGGCGACGAGCATCTGGAAGGGGGTGTCGTGGTCGAGCTGCGTCTTGACATCCGGGTAGGCGGCTTCTAGTATGGTAAGGATTTTGTCCGTATTCGATTTCTTGCCCATGAAACTCTTTTCCGTCGCCCGGGTTTTGAAAGACAAGGATGGGCGACTGTCGCCAACGAGCCATAAGGGAAAAATGAAAAAAACGCAATCGGAAACCGTTCGGGCACTGGGCCTTTGTTCCGGCGGGCTGGACAGCATCCTGTCCGGGCTGGTCCTGAAAGACGCCGGCGTGGATGTGGAATGGATCAGCTTTGAAACCCCGTTTTTTACGGCGGACAAGGCCCGGAAAGCGTCCCGGATGACGGGCATTCCCCTGATCGTCGAAAACATCACGCCCGTTTATATGGAGATGCTCAAAAACCCCCGCTGCGGCTACGGTCAGCACATGAACCCCTGCATGGACTGCCACGCCCTCATGTTTCAGCAGGCCGGCCGGCTCATTGCGGAGCGGGGCTGCCGGTTCCTGTTTTCCGGGGAGGTTCTGGGCCAGCGGCCCATGTCCCAGACCCGGCCGTCGCTCCGGTATGTGGAAAAGCATTCCGGCCATGACGGCTATATCCTTCGGCCCCTGAGCGCCAAAAAACTCCCGGAGACCATCCCGGAAAAGGAGGGCTGGGTTGATCGGGAGCGGCTGCTGGACATCGCGGGCCGGGGCCGGAAGCGGCAGATCGAACTGGCCGAGCATTACGGCGTCACGGAATATCCGGCCCCGGCGGGCGGGTGTCTGCTGACGGACAAGGGATACTCACGCAGACTCCGGGATTTGCTGGATCACAACCCGTTTCCTTCCGAGGCCGACCTCCATCTTCTCAAATACGGCCGTCATTTCCGGCTGGATGAAACGTCCAGGATCGTCGTGGGCCGAACCCAGGTCGAGAACGAGGCCATCCTGCGGTATTTCGATGCCGGAAAGGACATTTATCTGAAAGTCCGGGACGTGCCCGGTCCCGTGGTGGTCATGCCCGGCGGCGGGTCGCCGGAGGCCGTGAGGCTGGCGGCGGAGATTGCCGGGAGTTACAGCAAGGCCCGGCAGGGCGAACGCGTGGACGTAGCCGTTATGTCCGCCGACGGCGAGGCGATTTTCGCCGTGGCCGTTCCACCGAGGGAGATCGCCCGAAATTACCTGTTATAGCATAACTTAGGCGATTTCCTGGAATCAGTGTACCTCTGATTCAAATGGACAATCGATTTAACTCTAATTCCAGTAGATCGTCCGCGCCGCCTTGGGTTGAAACCCCAGGCTGAACCCATGAAACCGGCTGGAAGCCGGTTATGGCCGTCGCGGGATGGATGGCGGTTTGCAATTTGAACCGGC
>JAABTM010000233.1 GCA_011389855.1 Desulfobacteraceae bacterium | reverse complement strand
TTGACGTGGAGCATGATGACGGTGATGGGGGCGATGAGGGCGTTTCGGACGGCGTGTTTGAAGACCACCCGCCAGTAGGGCAGGCCCTTCAGGAAGGCGGTTCGGATGTAGCTGGACCGCATCACCTCGGCCATGCTGGCCCGGGTGATCCGGAGGACGTATCCCAGTTCGATGAGCGTCAGGGTGAGCACCGGCAGGATCAGCATGTCGATGCGCTCCCACGGCGCTTTTTCGCCGAAGACCGTGGCCCCCGGCACCCACTGGAGCCAGTGGGAGAAAATCAGGATCAGAAAGATGCCGGTGGCGAACTCCGGAATAACGGAAAACATCATGCCGGAGATGGAGAGGACCCGGTCCCGGAGGGACCCCTCCTTGAGCCCGGCGATGATCCCCAGAAGCAGGGCGATGGGCATGACGATCACAAACGCGATGCCCGCCAGCACCATGGAATTGCGCAGCCGCACGAAAATACTTTTGGCCACGGGCCGGCCGGTGCGCAGCGACACCCCGGGATCGCCCCGGATAAACCCTTTTTTTAAAGGGATATACTCCTTGGGTCCGCCGGTGGTAGCCATCCACCCGGTTCCCACCACGAACGTCCACACCTTCTTGTCGGACCCTTTTTCCCACAGCACCGCGCTGTTGCGGGTGTCCACCCCCCAGAAGGCGCTGACGCCTTTTTCATTCGTGTTCCATCGCTCATTGTCGAGCCGTTCCACCACCTCGCCGTTTTTCTTGCGAATGACGGCGATGAGGTCCTCTCCTTCCATCTTCCAGCGGATCAAATCGCCGCCTTCGCCCACCGCCCACCATTCCACGAATCCTTTAGGAGTCGTGAGCCGTTTCACCTCCATGTCCACCTTGGCCTCGGCGTGCCAGTCGCTGCCGGCCAGCCAATAGACGTAGCGGATATAGGCCGGCTTGTCCAACCCCATCTGGGCCAGGAAGGAGGCCTCCTGTTCCGGGGTAATAAAGCTGCCCAGGACGTTGCGCGCCACATTGCCGGGAGAGGATTCGGCGATGAGGAAAACCGCGATGGAGACCAGAAACATGGTGAGCAGCAGCAGAAAAAACCGTCGAATGATAAATTTCGCCATACCCCGCCCTTTACCTCGCCGCCGTTTTGCCCCAACCCGAAAAGAATCCGCGACAGGCCGGCATGGTCTTCGACTTGATTCTGTCCGCGGCATGGTTCCCTGGGATTGTGGATCGAAGATACGCGTTCATAAGAATAAGAGATTTTCCGTTTATTTCAGATGATTATCTATCGATACACCACCACGCCGGTTCTGTCAAGGTTTAATCCGTTGGGGGATGTCCGGGGGATGGGGCTCAAGTTTCCTTTGCGAGAAAGACCTCGATTCGCTCCTGGAGGATGCCCACCAGCATCCGGTGGTTGCTGTCGGTGATGGCCCGGAGGCTTTTCTGGGTGTCCTGGAGGAGCTTTTCCGTCCGGGCCCGAAACGCCGCGTCTTGTTCTTTCAGGGCGCGGATCTCTTCGGTCTGTCGGGCCAATTGGGCCTCCATTTCGGCCATCTTCCGGGCCTGCTCTTTCTTCAGTTTTCTCAGTTTCATCCCGTGCCATTCCGATACATAAAGTTAGAAGAACCCAAATTATCCCAAAGCATAGCAGATAACGCGGGGGAATGAAATCTCTTTTGACACTGATCCCGCCCCGTGGTAGATAAGCAGGATGAACCAGGTTTTCGACCATATCGTGGACCAGATCAGCTCCGTGGTCCTGGGCAAATCCGAGCAGATCCAGCTGGCCCTGGCCTGCCTTTTCGCCAGGGGCCACCTGCTCATCGAGGACCTTCCCGGCATCGGAAAGACCACCCTGGCCAAGGCCCTGTCCAAATGCCTGGGACTCAATTTCCGCCGGGTCCAGTTCACCAGCGACATGCTGCCGGGGGACATCCTGGGCATCTCGGTCTTCGAGCGAAAATCGAGCACCTTCGTTTTCCACCCCGGACCCATCTTCACCCAGGTGCTGCTGGCCGACGAAATCAACCGGGCCACCCCCAAGACCCAGAGCGCCCTGCTGGAGGCCATGGAGGAAAAACAGGTCACGGTGGAAGGCGAAACCCGCCTCCTGGAGCCCCCGTTTTTCGTCATCGCCACCCAGAATCCGCTGGAACAGTCCGGCACCTTCCCGCTGCCCGAATCCCAGCTGGACCGGTTTCTCATGCGCATCGAACTGGGCTATCCCGGACGGGCCGCCGAAAAGGAATTGCTGAAAACCGGCGGCACCCAGCGCCGGGTCGCCGACATGTCGTCTTGCATTCTCAAAAAAAACGTCATCGAAATCCAGGACGAGATCGGCCGGGTCCACGCCTCGGACGCCTTTTTCGATTACCTCCAGGACATCATCGCCTTTACCCGCGCGGCGCCCCATTTTCACGTGGGGCTCTCGCCCCGGGCCGGGATCGCGCTCCTCGGGGCCGTCCGGGCCTGGGCCTACATCCACGGGCGGGATTTCGTGCTGCCCGAAGACCTCCAGACCATCATGCCCTGGGTCATCGGACACCGGCTGAGATCCGCCGAAGACCGTAGCGAGATCCCCAGGGAACGGCTGCAATCCCTTTTGATGGAGGTGCCCGTTCCCTAATTTTGAATTTGACTTTACATTCAGATGGATAACATAAAAAATATTATAACGACAGCGTATCGGATGGGGCGTATGAATCGCCCCGTTGAGCAACTTAACGCGTTATTCAGAAAATAAAGGAGACTATGTTATGTTAAAGTCATTCATTTTCAGACTTAAATCTCTCTTTGAAAAAGAAGAGGAAGGTGTTGTTATTGTAGATCGTGAAGAATTTGCCAGAGAAATGAAAGAGGAGTTCGAAGGAAATACAGCTTTATTGAAAGCTATTGAGGAAGGCATGAACAGGTATGCTAAAAAAAATGAATATGTTTCATTGACGGATTGACAATGCTACGATGAAACCAATTCAAGCTGATAACTTTGTAAAAACATTTAAAGAGTTTGAGAATCGTCTAAATTCAATTTTTCAGGGAAAGACCAAATTTCTTAAAGGCGGTGATGTAAAAGTACCCAGAAATTCAATATATTACCGATACGAAAAAAGAATTGTCTCCAAAACAGATACGGATATTGAGGTTAAAATATTGTATGATAAAGAAAAAAATGATTATCTGTACTATACTTACAATATATTATTCAATCAAAACAAACTGATGTTCCATTATGAACCAACTCACAGAGAACATTTTCAGCCTCACATCAATGTCTATATTCAGGAGAAGGAATTGAAAAATATAAAAGGAGAAGGAATTCATATCCTCTCACACAAATATCATCCTTTTGAAGCAATTGATATAATTGAAAGATACTTCGGGTAAGCCAGGAACCCCCACCACGAAAGCGTTTCGGGATCCGGAACTGGCCCGTCGGATCATCGCCCGGATCCGGGAAATCAGCCGAACGCCGATCCGGCTCATGGAGGTCTGCGGCACCCACACCATGTCGATCTTCAAAAGCGGCATCCGAAGCCTTCTGCCCGAGACCATCGCCCTCCTCTCCGGCCCGGGGTGCCCGGTCTGCGTCACGGACCAGGGGGAGATCGACGCCTTTGTCCGGCTGGCCCAAACCGAGGATGTGATCGTGGCCACCTTCGGCGACCTGATTCGGGTGCCGGGGAGCGACAGCTCGCTCCAGAAAGAGCGGGCCGCCGGCCGGGACGTCCGGATCGTCTACTCCACCTTCGACGCCCTGGAGATCGCCCGGAACCACCCCGAAAAACAGGTCGTCTTTTTAGGGATCGGATTCGAGACCACCGCTCCCACCGTCGCCGCCTCGATCCTGGCGGCATCCGCGGAGGGACTGGACAACTACACCGTCCTGTCGGCCCACAAACGGGTCGTTCCCGCCCTGTTCGCCCTGATGGAGACCCCGGGGGTCCGCATCGACGGGTTCATCCTGCCGGGCCATGTCTCGGTGATCATCGGGACCGACGCCTACCGCCCCCTTTTCGACCGCCACCCCATCCCCTGCGCCGTGGCGGGCTTCGAGGCGGTGGACATCCTGGAAGCGATCCGGCTGCTGACAAAATCCATCGAATCCAACGCGCCCGAACTGGCCAACGCCTACGGCCGGGCCGTGGCGGCGGAGGGCAATCCCAAAGCCCTCGCGGTCATGGGTCAGGTTTTCCAAATCCAGGACGCCGCCTGGCGCGGATTGGGCGTTATCCCGGACAGCGGCCTGGGCATACGGCCCCAGTTCAGTCAATTCGACGCCCGCGAGGCGTTCGACCTGGATATCGCTGAACCCCCGCCCCCCAAAGGCTGCGTCTGCGGCGACATCCTCCGGGGCGTCAAAACGCCGCCGGAATGCGCCCTGTTCAGAACCCGCTGCACGCCCATGGGGCCGGTGGGGCCCTGCATGGTGTCCAGCGAAGGGACGTGCGCGGCGTATTATCGGTATCACTCTGGCAATCAAAGAAGTTCGAAAGGAGAACTGTGAAGGGAAGCATATTCTTGATTCAGGATGGCGGCCAACTGATCGAAATGTCAGAACAGGCATATGATTCAGAGGACTTACTCCAACGATTGCTTGCAGAGTATCCGAACTTGCTCGCCGGAGACCAGATAGATAGAGACTCGCCTCGTCGCTGGCTTCTAATTTCACGAGAAGCATCAGTACCCTCTTGTGAGTCTGGGCCAGGGAGATGGTCAGTGGACCACCTCTTTCTCGATCAAGATGCCGTCCCTACGCTCGTTGAAGTTAAACGGAGCACCGACACGCGCATAAGGCGAGAGGTGATTGGGCAGATGCTGGATTATGCAGCCAATGCTGTTACGTACTGGCCAGTTGAGGAAGTTCGGATCAAATTCGAAAATAGATGTGAAAATGATGGAATCGAACCCGAACAACTTATGGGAGAATTTCTATCGGAGGATGTGAGTGCAGACCATTTCTGGGAGAAACTCAAGATCAATCTCAAAGCTGGAAAAATCCGGATGCTTTTTGTGGCAGATGAACTTCCAGCAGAGATACAGCGGATTATCGAGTTCCTTAACGAGCAAATGGATCCAGCAGAGGTGTTGGGAGTAGAAGTAAAACAATACACTGGTGAAAACCTTAGAACGCTTGTCCCTAGGATTGTTGGACAAACTATTGAAGCCCATGATAAGAAGACCGGTGGTAGAGTGAGCGGAAGGCAGTGGGATGAAGCATCACTTTTAGAGGAGATGAAAGAAAAGTTTGGAACTATAGAAGCTGATATCGCCGCCAAGTTGTTGGATTGGGGCCGTTCGGAAATGATGAGTCTTAGTTGGGGCAAGGGCAAGATAAGTGCTTCTTGCAATCTGGCACTGACACATGGAAACAGAAAACACAAAGTTTTTGCAATCTCAACTGAAGTAGATGGAAAGCTGTGGTTTCAGTTTGGAGATTACATGAAGCATCCGCCGTTCGATTCAATAGAGAAGCGAGCAGAATTTCTGAGACGTCTCAACGCAATCGAAGGTATTTCAATTTCAGAAGATGTATTGACGGCTGATAAGTACCCAAGTATACCGCTTTCTTCTTTAAAAGATACTTCAATATATGATCAGATTATTGCAGAATTCAAATGGTTCGTTGAACAAGTCAGGAATGTTTGATCTTGTTGTACATCCCCAACCCAAAAATGCGTCCAATTGAGGAAGGTAGCAGTATCTTTCTTCTTCTTGCCTATTGGCTCGGCACCTCGGATTTTAGCAGCATCATGCCTCGGGAAGGCCGCCAAGATGAATTCCACTGACGTCATTATTCGGGCCATTTGCCACCACCACCCTGACATCCAGGCCATCTATCTTTTCGGCACCTGCGGCACGGAGGATGAATGGCCGGACAGCGATGTGGACATTGCGTTGCTGTTCGATCCTCAACGGGCAAAAGCCCTTGATCCGTTACCGATGAGCGATTTGCGTTTCGAAATAGAGGCGTTGCTGGAAAAAGAAGCGGATCTGATCAATCTTCGCCAGGCGCCGACGGTGCTCCAAAAAGAAGTCATCGCGGCGGATCGCCGCATTTTCAAGGTTGATGATTGTTCAGCGGACGAATTCGAAATGATGACCCTTTCCAACTACCAGAAGTTAAATGAAGAAAGAAAGGACATAATAAAAGATGGTCTGGCCGTCGGGAGGTTCGTCGCCGATGAATGACGTGGTTCTTAATAAAAAAGAGAGCATCGAACGCTGTATCCGGCAAATTCGCCGATACTACGCCATGCCGAGCGACATGCCGTTCGCCGAAGATCATTTAAAACAAGACGCCATAGCTATCAATCTGCAACGGGCATGCGAGCAATGCATCGACTTGGCGAACCACACCATTCGTGCGAGAAAGCTCGGGCTACCCAAAGAAAGCCGCGAGAGTTTTCGACTGCTGGCCCAAAACGGCGTCATTCCAAGAGATATGGGCGGTAATCTTGAAAAAATGGTGGGCTTTCGAAACACGCTGGTTCACCAATACCAACAATTGGACATCGAATTGATGGTTGCGATCATCGAGTCCCATTTGGATGGTCTCATTGACTTCACCAATCATATTGTAAAATCCCTCGGGGAGCCGGACCTGCTTTGATCCATTGGCGCCATTGGTCCGGTTGCGTCGACCTCCCCGGCGATCACCGCACCCCATGCTCTGGATAGAAGCCGCCGCCACCCTCTTCGGCCTTGCCTGCGTCATTCTCACCATTCGTCAGAACATCCTTTGCTGGCCAGCGGGCCTCGTTCAGGTGCTTCTTTTCATCGTTATTTTCTATCAGGTCCGGCTCTACTCCGATCTGATCCTGCATGTGATTTATGTGTTTCTTCAGATTTACGGATGGCATCACTGGCTTCATGGGGGCCGGGACAGGGACAAATTGCCTGTTACCGTTCTGGCCTCTTCCGTCTTAATATCTTGGATCCTCGTCTGCGCCTTCGGGTCCGTTCTCTGGGGATACCTGATGAGCGCCTTCACCGATGCCGCCCTCCCCTATCCGGACGCCTTCACCACCGTCGCCAGCCTCATCGCCCAGTGGCTGTTGGCCCGGAAACGGCTCGATGCCTGGTATTTCTGGATCGCCGTGGACATCGCGGCCATCGGGATTTACTTCTACAAAAATCTTTATCTCACCACGGCGCTCTACGGCATGTTTCTGCTTCTCGCCGTCACGGGGCTTTTGTCCTGGAAAAAGAATGAATTCAAACCGGATCGGGTTGACCCTGGGTAAATACGCGCCCCTCCACAAAGGGCATCAGCTCGTGATCGAAACGGCCCTGGCCGAGATGGATCACCTCATCCTCCTCATCTACGACTGCCCGGAGGACTGTACCTGGCCCCTCAACGTCCGGGCCCAATGGCTCCGGGATCTCTATCCCGAAGCCGAGGTTATCGAATGCTGGGACGGCCCCACGGAGATCGGCGACACGCCCGGGATCCGACGGATGCACGAGACCTATCTGCTCGACCTTTTATCCGGTCGGACCGTGACCCATTTTTATTCCAGCGAGTTCTACGGCGATCATGTCAGCCGTGCCCTGGGCGCCGTCAATCGCCTCGTGGACCCCGATCGGGTCCGCCATCCCGTGTCGGGAACCCTCATCCGAAAAGCCCCCTTCGCCCATCGGGCCGCTATTCCGCAGAGGGTCTACCGGGACCTGATCCTCAACATCGTCTTTCTCGGCGCGCCTTCCACCGGCAAGACAACCCTGGCCCAAAAACTGGCCCGATCCCACACGACCGCCTGGATGCCGGAATACGGCCGTGAATACTGGAATACACACCAAAAAGATCGCCGTCTGACCCCGGCGCAACTGGTGGAGATCGCCGAAGGCCATCTCCAGCGGGAAGAAGCCCTGATGGGCGAATCCGACCGGTATCTCTTCACGGACACCAACGCCCTCACCACCCGGATCTTTTCCCTCTACTATCACGGCGCCGCCGACCCCCGGCTCGCCCGACTGGCGGACGCCGCCGCCGCGCGATACGATCTCGTTTTTCTGTGCGATACGGACATCCCCTACCACGACACCTGGGATCGGTCGGGAGAAGCCAACCGCCAGGAATTTCAAAAGCGGATCATCGGCGACCTGCGGGCCCGCAAGATCCCCTACTTCACCGCTCGGGGCCCGGTCGAGGCGCGCATGGCCTCGGTCAACCGCATCCTGCCCCGGTTTCATAAATACAGCAACGTCATCGACGCGATCTAATCCTTGAAAAATCCCGCCGACACCCTCGACCACGGCAGCGGCGGCAAACTCTCCCACCAGCTCATCTCCGAAACCGTGGCGCCCCTGTTCGACAACCCCATCCTCTCCCGACTGGA
>JAABTM010000531.1 GCA_011389855.1 Desulfobacteraceae bacterium | reverse complement strand
TCCCTAGTGCTTTGGCGAAATCCCGGCCCACGGACGGTTTTTCCGTCAGGATGAGGGTTTTGCGGCGGTCGTTTTTCAAGGCGATCCCGTTTTCTCCGCTGCGATGTGGGGGTTTTCCCACTGGGTCATGGACGATTCTCCTTTCCTTTGCCGCTTTTTACTCCGAAACGCGCCCCGTGTAAAACACAATTTCTTTACTTTCTCCATGAAGATTGATAGCGGTTAAAAAAGGGACAGAGGGACAGAGGGACAGAGGGACAGAGGGACAGAGGGACAGAGGGACAGAGGGACAGTCCATGAGCTGGGATCATGAACATTGGATGGGGATGGCTTTGGAAGAAGCCTGGGCGGCCGGAGAAGCTGGCGAGGTGCCGGTGGGGGCCGTGCTGGTGGATGTGGATGGGGAGGGCCGTCTGACGGCGACGGGCCGCAACCGGGTCGTCGGGCGCAATGATCCAACGGCCCACGCCGAGATTCTGGCGCTGCGGGCCGGGGCTGAATCGGCGGGTAACTACCGCTTGTTAAACAGGTTTCTCTATGTTACGGTGGAGCCCTGTCTGATGTGCATGGGCGCGATCATCCACGCCCGCATCTCCACCCTGATATTCGGCGCGCCGGACCCCAAATGGGGGGCGGCGGGCTCTTTGTACGACTTTTCGGCCGACCCGCGGCTGAACCACCGGGTTACGGTCATCGGCGGCGTTCGCGAAGCGGCGTGCCGCGAGCTGATTCAGGGTTTTTTCAGGGAGCGTCGAAAACGCAAAGGAGCGACATGGCGAACACAGTGATTATCGGAACCCAGTGGGGGGACGAAGGCAAGGGAAAAATCGTGGACCTTCTGGCCGAATACGCCGACGTGGTGGTGCGGTTCCAGGGGGGCAACAACGCCGGCCACACCATGGTTGTGGACGGGGAACAGTTCATCAGCCATCTGGTCCCCTCCGGGATTTTACAGCAAAAGACCTGCCTCATCGGCAACGGTTTGGTGGTGGATCCGGCGGTGCTGGTGGAAGAGATCGATTATTTGACGGGAAAAGGCGTCCCCGTCACCCCGGAAAACCTCCGGGTCAGCGACCGGGCCCAGGTGATCATGCCCTGGCACCAAAAAATGGACGTGGCCCGGGAGAAAAAGATCGGAGACAAAAAGATAGGCACCACGGGCCGGGGCATCGGTCCGACTTACGAAGACAAGGCGGCCCGTACTGGCATTCGGTTCGTGGACCTCATCGACCCCGACGTCTTCGGGGAATTGGTCCGGACGATGGTCGCCGAGAAAAATTTCATCCTCCAGCACTATCTGTCCGAAGCGCCGTTGAACGCCGACGCCATCATCGCGGAATATAAAGGATACGCCGACCGGCTGGCCCCCCATGTGACCAACGTGTCGGTGGTGATGGACGAGGCCCGCCGCCGGGGGGAGCAGATCCTTTTCGAGGGGGCCCAGGGCACCCATCTGGACATCGACCATGGCACCTACCCGTTCGTCACCTCCTCCAACACGGTGTCGGGCAACGCCTGCGCCGGCGCGGGCATCGGCCCCGGAGCACTAACCGACGTGATGGGCATCGTCAAGGCCTACACCACCCGGGTGGGTCAGGGCCCGTTTCCCACGGAACTGTTTGACGAGACCGGCGACGCCATCCAGCAAAAAGGGGCGGAGTTCGGGGCCACCACGGGCCGCCGTCGGCGCTGCGGCTGGCTGGATGCGGTGCTGGTGCGAAACGCGGTCCGGTTGAACGGACTGACGGGCCTGGTCATCACCAAACTGGACGTCCTGGGCGGGCTGGACGAACTCAAGATCTGCACCCATTATCGCTGCAAAGGCGAGGAGGTGCGCCATTTCCCCGCCAGCCTCAAGGTTCTGGCCGATTGCGAGCCGGTCTACGAGACGCTGCCGGGATGGTCCGAGGACGTCTCGGGGGTATTGAAAAAGGAAGATCTGCCGCGGAATGCGCTGGATTACCTCTCCCGGATCGAAGACCTCCTCGAAACGCCGATCCAAATCATTTCCGTGGGGCCGGGCCGGGAGCAGACCATCGTCCTCCGGAACCCCTTTGTGTAACCGGCGTTTTTTTCATTGACAAGGAGCGGAAGGTGGCGTAAAAGAAGGGTTAAACATGTGTCGGGAAGTGGCTCAGTCTGGTAGAGCACAGCGTTCGGGACGCTGGGGTCGCTGGTTCAAATCCAGTCTTCCCGACCAAATATTAAGGCGATTTTCTGGAATCAATATACCTTTGATTCCAATGGATGATCGATTTGATTCTGAATTCTAATTCAAGTTGGTCGTCCTCGCCGCCTTGGGTTGAAACCCCAGGCTGAACCTATAAAACCGGCTGGAAGCCGGTTATGGCCGTCGCGGGATGGATGGCGGTTTGCAATTTGAACCGGCTTTTAGCCGGTTTTGGATGATTGAGCCTGGGGTTTCAACCCAAGGCGGC
>JAABTM010000530.1 GCA_011389855.1 Desulfobacteraceae bacterium | reverse complement strand
CGTCGGCCGGGGCCATGCCCGGCAGCGGGGTCATGCGTCCCCCTTGGCCGTGGCGGCCACGTAGACCGCGCCCGTGCCGAACTTGGAGAGCCGCTCGGTCAGCTTTTCGGGTTCGTCTCCGGCAAGGTCCAGCCCTTCCGTAAAATCGATGCGGAAGGAGACCGTCACATCCATGTCCGACGCGGCCCGCAGTTGGGGGTCGAGGAAATCCTTGACCGGCCGGGCGTCGTTCACCGTCCCCTTGAATTCCAGGCTCAGTTCGCTGCCGTCGGCCGTTTCGTAATCCCCGTTTATCTCCACCGTTTTGTCGCTCTTGGGAATCGACCCCGCCGGCCCCAGGAGCTTGAAGCCGTCGCCGGGATCGAAGACCTTGAGATGAAGGGCGGAGATCCGGCCGAATTTCCGGCTTCGGGCCGTCTCCCAGATCATGGCGAGGGCTTCTTTCAGGACGGCTTCGGCGATGACCGTCTTTTCCGTGGGCGGGGATTGCGGCCCCTGGCCAGATCCTGAACCCGATCCAGGCCCTCCATCGCCGGGCTCTTCACCGACGCCGCCATCTCCTCCACTTTCCGTTCCGGTGTCCTTCCCTTCATCCGGTCCGGTTTCGGGAGGCGGGGGCGGAGGCGGAGGCGGCCAGATCCCGTTCTCTTTCGCGTAAGCGGTCGTCATGACGGCCGACTGCTCGTCGATCTTGATCTCCGGCCACGGATCGCCCTTTCCGCAGAGCAGATCCCCGCTCCGGTAGACGAACTCGCCCGCCTCGATCCCGTTCCGGATGCCCTTGACGAACACGTCGTGGCCCACCAGCATGGGCAGGGCCGGGTTCCGGTGGTACTCCGACCGAAGCGCCGCCGTGGTGAGGACGCCTTTTTTGAGCGGCGTCTTCTCCCGGATGAACAGCGGAGAATCGGGCTCGTCATCCGGCTTCCGCAGCTTGTTGATGCCCTGGAGCACCCGGACCACCTGCCGCTGGCCGTCGCCGGGGTTGGCCGAGGCGTTCTGGACGTCCACCACCGTGTGGCCCAGGTCCACGTCGGCCCCCTCCACCCGGTCCCGGGAGGGGTAGAAGACATGGCGGTAGGCCTGCTGGACGGCCACCGCCAGTTCCTGCTCGGACCGGCGGTACCACTCATCGAGCCGGTCCTGCTGATGTTTGGCCAGGTCCTTGCGCCGTTCCGGGTCCCGCAGGGCCTCCAAAGCCAGCCGGCGGACCATCTTCTTTTTCATCTCCTCTTTTTTCAGGGCGTCCACCGCCGCGAAGACGAGGTTGTTCAGCTTGTTCCGCAGGTCCCCGCCGGCCCCCTTCCTTTTGAAAAGCTTGCGGACGAGGTCGGGCAGCGTCGTCGCCTCGCCCGAGACCTCTACGGCATCGTAGCTGATCACCGCCAGGTGGGGTTTCCCGTCCCCAGCGTCGTCCGGGATGTCGTTGGGGATGTTGGGAAACGGGACCATCTGGAAATCCTTGCCGCCGAAGATGGATTTGATCCGGTCGTTGAGTTCCGCCCGGACGTCCCCGCCGTCCACCTGCTTTTCCTGGCGGCGGACCATCTGGGTCAGGTTGGCTTCGGTGGAAAACCGCAACGGGGCGCCGGCCCGATCGTCCAGGTAGGAGGAGGCCTGGACGAACCGGCGGACCGCGTCGTCGATGAAGCTGATGTCGGTTCCCGGAGACAGGAGGGCGTAGCGGAGATCTTTCCGGGTCAGCCCCTTGAGGTCGTTGTTGAAGGCGAGGGTGTGGAAGAAGATGACCCGGGCCGTATAGGACCCGTAAGGCGCAAGACCGATGTAATGGGCGGCGTCCAGCTCCTGGGCCAGGGAGGGCTGATCCCCTTCCACGGCCGCGATGTCGGCCTTCAGGGCCGGAACAAAGGCCCGCTGGCCCAGCTTGGTCACGATCTCCTGCCGGATCGCCTGGGCCGCCGGATCGATGTGGTGGAGATGGACGGCATAAGCGTCCGACGGCCGGTCGGCCCACAACCGCTGCACCGTCCGAGCCAGGAGCCGGAGCATGCCCCGGACCCGCTGGAAATTGATCAGGGTGGCGGTCTTCTCCTTGAGGGTCTGGATCAGTTCGGGGTGGAGGGGATACCCGTCGCGGAACGCCTCTTCACGCATGTCGTGCGCCCCGACGGCGGGCAGGTGCTCCCGGTGGTCCTCCCACAGCTTCCGGTAGGCGGCGACGATCTCGCCGGCCCGGTCGTCGTCGATGTGCGTGAAGAGCCGCCGCCGGAGGATTCGGACGGTCTCGTCCTCTTCGGTGGGGTCCAGCAGGGTGGCCTTCCGGGCCGATACGCTCTCGGCCTCTTCCATGCACTCGGCGATGAACTGGTTTTCGTCGCTGTAGGCGTCGGTGGCCAGCTTGTCCTTGCCGATGGCCAGGGTGTAGACCAGGGCCGCGTTGGGCGTGGCTTCCACCGCTTTGAACAGACCGGTCAGAAA
>JAABTM010000232.1 GCA_011389855.1 Desulfobacteraceae bacterium | reverse complement strand
CGGATTGGAAGCGGATATGGCGAAACACGGAAAGTGGAGGGGATTGTCTGAACCGTGATTCAGGTGATTTTTGTGATTGGCATGATGATTGCCAAACATCCGCGACATCATGATCATCATGGTTATCTGCGGTTCAGACGGCTTGAAATACATAAATTTTTTTTAATGATGAGGGAGGAAGAGATGAAGAAGCAAGTTGGAAAATGGATGGTGTTTTGCGTGGCGTTGGTCGCCGTCGTCTTGGCGTTGCAGGGGGCGGCTTTTGCGGCGAATCTAACAGGCGACGCTAATGGAGACGGAATAATTGACGCGACAGATGCATTGTCTATGATTCATCTGTATGTTAGAAATATTTCTAAAGATCAAATTTATGGCTCTTGCGATCTTGATTGCAATGGAACGGTTGATGCGACGGACGCTCTTTATGTACTTCATCTTATTGTCGGAAACATCACCGAATTTCCCGTTTGCAGGTGATGAATTTTTTGATTTATAACCGTAAATAGGTTTAGGAGGAAACCATGAAGAAAATAGCATTGATTCTATTCTTTTCATTGATCTTTTTTTCTGTTGGCGGTAATTACGCGCTCGCCGTTGTTGACATTGGACTCATCTCGGATGACAGCGCAGTTGACGTCTCCACGCCATTTAATGTTACTGTGAACATGTCTGGCAACGACGCCGTCGGAGCCGTTTCTTTAACAATCAATTTCGACAATCAGTTTGTTGAAGTCACCAATGTTTCCAGCAACATTGACGGCGTTGTCGTTCCAAACGACTTGGCGCCGGTCAATGCCGAAGGGCAACTCATTATCGGGTATGCAAGCACAACTGGATTCGATGTTCTTGAAACCGGCATTCTTTTCGCAACAATATCCTGCATGTCAAAAAACATATCAGGCACAGCGAACTTCACCATTGATTCTTCGAGCAACATAAAATCCAATGTTTTCCCGCCTACTGATATCACTGGCGACTTTACGCACCTGTTGATCGCAATCACTGGAAACGATATGGGAGGCCACCTCCCCGCCATCGACCTCGACAACTGGGGCGCCGTCAACTACGTCACCTCGGAATACCAGTTCGTCGATTTCTTCGTCCGGGTCATCGACCACGACGGCATTTCCGAAGATGGTTCATCCCACGCCGTCACCGTCACCGACCCGCAAGGCAATGTTTACGCCCTGGGACTTGACTACGGCGGCGGCGGAACCAGCGCCTACTACGCCAACTACTACCCCGACGCGCCCAAACCCCCGGTTTACGAAGGCGATTACACCTTTGCCGTCACCGATCCAGACGGCAATACGGCCACCGTGGTGGACACCCTTGTCGTCAACACACTTCCGCCGCTCAACACCGCTTCCTTCACGCCCCGCGGCAATCAAACCACGGCGGACACCAGCCCCACCCTCAATTGGGATCCGGTGGAAGGCGCCCTTCATTACCGCGTGAGAATCCACGATGCCGTCACTGAAAGCACCGTTCACCGGGGTTACACCGGCGAAACCACATACACCGTTCCCCCCGGCATTCTCTCTCCAAACACCCAATACGCCTATCGCATCGATGCGAGAGACGCTCATTTTTCGTTTGATATCGACAACAATTTCAGATCGCCCGCCTATTTTGAAGACTTCATCCGCTTCACCACCGGGCCGGAAGCCGCGTCCCCCTTTATCGAACCCGACCAATACGCCACTACCTGGACGGATTCCATTATCGGCACATTTACCAATTTCTGGATCAAAATTCACGACGCCCAGGGGGTTCCGGGAAACATCGCTTCCGTCAAGGTCGTTTCGCCGAACGGCTCGGAAATACCGCTG
The DNA here is from genome assembly GCA_011389855.1 of Desulfobacteraceae bacterium. Classification (GTDB taxonomy): domain Bacteria; phylum Desulfobacterota; class Desulfobacteria; order Desulfobacterales; family JAABSP01; genus JAABTD01. The sequence continues at coordinate 6,608 of JAABTM010000232.1, read as the reverse complement.
TATTACGATATCGGCAACACCGGCAACAACGAAACCAAGGGGATTTATCGGAACGATTATTTTGCCATTCCTCCGGAATCCGGCGATTACACCTTTATAGCCACCGATATCAACGGAAACCAATACACGGTTTCCGACAACATGGCCGCGTCTCCCATGCCGGTCCCGGATCGTAAGACCGCTCTGCCGGCTCAAGATACAGTGCTGACCGGGACTGGCGTCGATTTCGATTGGGCGGATGTGGCTGGATCGGCGTTTTACCAACTGGAAATCTACGACAGCGACTTTTCGAGAATCTACAGATTCGCCACCCTCGAAAGCGCATTTTCATTGCCCTCGGGCTATCTGAAGCCCGGCTCGCTCTATCGATACCGCATCAAACCCTACGACAAATTCTTTGAACAAAATACCGACAACGCCTCGGCCATGGAAAGCTACAGATTTTTGACGCCGACATTTTTCACCAGCGGCGGCCGGACCGGCGGAACCAGCGAACCGATCATCGATCTGGGCGACATGGGCGTTTTCATCAACAAATTCAACAGACCGGGGACCAACACGCCAAAATACGCACGGTCTTTTTACATCATCGTGGAAGACGCCGACGGGGTTCCGGAAAATATCCAGTCGGTGACGGCCACGCTTCCGGACGGAACCACTCGGAACCTCCGATGCGAAGACAAGATCAGCGACACCCGCCGATATTATTTTTATGCGGATTATCAGGACAGCATGGACGGTTTCCAAGACGGCGAACACACCTTCACCGTCACCGATTTCGACGGCAACGAAACCCAGGCGACGGAGGATCTGTCGATAAACGAATTGCCGATTCCAACCGGCCTTGTCCCGGACAATGACGGCGCCGTTTTCACCACCACCCCCTCCATCGACTGGGACGACGTGCCCGGGGCGCAATCCTACCGGGTCCGGATTTATGATGGATGGGACGGTTCGGTCCATAACAGCGATTACCTGTCGGTGAGCGTTTACACCGTGCCCCCCGGCGTTCTGGAAGACGGAAAAGTTTACAGCTACCGCATCGACGCCCACCGGGAAGCGGCGCCGGACGCGAGCATCGACAATCGGTCCATCAGTCACGCCTACTACGGCAACCGAATCCATTTCACCGTCCGCTCAGGCGACAACGCCCCCCCATCCGCCCCAACCCCGTCAAGCCCGGCCAACGAATCCATCGCCCCCGACGGCAACGTCGTCCTCCAAACCACCGACTTCACCGACCCGGAAAACGACGCCCACCTGGCCACCCAATGGACCGTCCGAAGGGCCGACATGCCCTACAACCGGGACGGATACGCCCCGTCCTTTACTTTCAAAGCCGAGGGCGAACACTTGACGGAACACCCACTCGAAAACTTGATTCCCGGAATGAAATACGTCTGGAAAGCCGCTTTCGTGGACGGCTACGGCGACGCATCCCCCGAATCCCGGGAAACCGCTTTTAAAGTCGGAACCTCGGCGATGCGGTCGGTCTCGGTCCTCCACGGCGGCGTGGCCGCCGATTTCGAGATGATCTCCTTTGTCCAATGGCCGGACGATCCGTCCGAATCGGCGGTCATCGGCGACGACATCGGAACCTACGACACCACGCTATACCGCATCGGAACCTACGATCCCACCATCGGCGGCTATGTGGAATACGGCCACGATATGGGCATCCAACCGGGCCGGGCCTACTGGATCTTCACCCGAAACGACCTGAACATCTCGGTGGACGGCGTGCCGGTGACGCTGACCCACGACGTTGAAGTCCCCCTGGCCTACAACGCCGACACCCTGGACGGCTGGAACATGATCGCCCCGCCCAACGACCGGCTCTACGACTGGGGCGATGTAAAGATCGTCGTTTATGACGGAAACGGCGGAATCGTTTACGGCCCCGTCGCCATCGCCGAACTGAACGATTCCAACCCCTACATCGACAAACGGCTCTGGATGTGGGAAAACGGCGCTTACAGCCCCGACGCCCAGGATCTGTTCCCCAACCACGGCTACTGGGTCCGGGCCTTCCGGGAGAATGTTTCCCTGCGGTTTCCGGGCGCCGAAAACGGACGAACGGTGAAAGCGCGTTCAGCAGAACGAATGGCCCGGGCAGTCGAAAAAGCCGGCCAATGGCTCGGGGACCGGATCCCCGGCCCCCGCTCGGCCATCGCCGATGTCGGGGATGCGCCGCCCGCCCCCGCCCCCATCGGCGGGTTCACGGGCGAACCCACCGACGGTTCGTCGGGTTCGGGCGGCGCCGGCGGCTGCTTCATCATGACAGCCGGCGATAGCCCCAACATTTAAACCACTGGGGGATTTACAGGATGTCCTGGCCATTCTCTCGACATTTTGTAAATCCCCTCGAATCCCTTACGCCTGAAACAAAAACAGGCAATCGACATCGGCATTCACGCCATGCGCCATAAGCCCCATCACATCGCGTTTCTCATATCCGTCCCGGTCGCTCTTCTCCTTTTCGTCCTTTTCTCATGGTCGGATCGAGCGGATGCGCCGGCGAGCATCTCCGGACCCTCGCGACAATCCACGGCCGCCCCCCTCCGCATCCAGGGCTTTTCCTTCTCCCGCCACCAATCCGAAAAGCGGGTCTTCCGCTTGTCGGCGGGGGACATCCGGATCGAACCCCGCAAGTTCATGATCTTCAATATCCGCCCTTTCAACGAAGCGGTCCTGGAGGATGTCCGGGTCGAATTTTTCCGGTATCCGGACGAGGAAAAAAACGCCGGTCCGACGGCCGACGCCGGCCTTAACGGGGCGCTGAAATCTCTAAACGCCGGCAATATAGGTCTCGTCACCCGGGGCGTCGTCGAGGAGCTGGAGGTTCGATTCCACGACCGGGAAGAGCTTGTCCACTGGCTGCGGGCCGACAAGGTTCGGATCGATCTCCGGAAACGGGAACTCCGGATGGCCGGCGTCCGCATTTGCGATCAAAAAGAAAACCGGGAAATCCTGGCCCGGAAAGCGGTGTGGCGGGAATCCGAGGGCCTGATCCATATTCCCGGGACGTTTCTCATTGAAACGCCCCGGGGCCGGCAAAAAGGTAAAGGCGGCGCATTTCGCCTTCAACCCGATTGACAAAACCGGCAAAAGCATATTAAAGAGCAGGAAACCCATCAACGGTAAAAAAAATAAGGAGGCGACATGATCAAGAGGGTTTGGAGACGGTTGGCGGCATGCCTTTGGGTCGCGCTGATCTGCGCGGCCCCGGCGGGGGCCGAAAACCGGGCCCTGCTGGTGGGCGTGGGGGAGTACGAGGAAGGGCATGCCAATTTGCCCGGCATCGACAAAGACCTGGAGGCGATGCGCAAGGTCGCCCGCATGGCGGGGTTCCGCGACAACCAGGTCAAAGTGCTCAAAAACAAACAGGCGACATTGAAAAACATCCGCCATACGTTTGAAAACTGGCTGGTTCGGGGAACATCCCCCGACGACCGGGTTCTGTTTTATTTCTCCGGCCACGGTTCCCAGGTTTTCGACCACTCCGGAGACGAAACCGACGGCGCCGACGAGGTCCTCGTCACCCACGACATGCGGGTGAAGGAAGGCAAGCTCGTCAACTCGTTTCTGGACGACGACCTCAACGACCTTCTGGCCCGGATCCCCGCCAGGGAGGCGCTGGTCTTCATCGACGCCTGTCACAGCGGCACGGCCTCGAAAAGCCTGGATTTCACCGGCAACTATGTTCCCAAAACCTTTTACTACAAGGGCATGCCCATGCCCATGGTGGGAAAGGGCAATTTTTCCGTCCGGTCCGATCCCCCCGAACTCGGCCGGTATGTGGCCCTCAGCGCGGCCAAGGACGACCAGGCCGCCCTGGCCACCAGCATGGGCAGTCTGTTTACCCTGGCGGTGCTCGCCTCCGTGGAGCGGGCCCACGAGCAAGACCGCAACCTCACCATCGAGACCCTGCGAAAAGATGCCGAGGAATTTATCCATCGCAACATTTCCAACCCCGCCAGCCGGCACGATCCCCAGATCACCGGCAAAAAGGAACTGGCCCAAACCGTGGAGATCATCCAGCCGCCGGCCTCCGAAGCGACCCTGTGGACCCGGCTCGAATATCTGGCCGACAAGGCATCCCACACCATCCCCATCCGAACGAACCAGCGGCGGTTCCGAACCGGAGACCAACTGATCATCATCTGCGACGTCCAGCGGGACGGCTATCTCAACATCCTGGAACTCGCTCCGGAAGACACCCGGGCCACCGTGCTTTTTCCCAACCGGTTCCACCCCGATAATTTTGTCCAAGGCGGAAAACGCCTCACCATTCCGGCCCCGGACGACACCTTCGACCTCACCGCCACGAAACGGGGGAAAAGCCTGATCCTGGTATTTCAAACCGAAGAAAAAATAAATGCTTATACAGACGGCAAAGGCCACTACAGCGCGCTGTTCAAAACCATGTCCGAATCCTCCCGGGGCAGTTTCGAAGTGAGCGCCAAGGAAACCGCCAACGAGGGAACGTATTTCGGCGCGGGAAAATTCATCACGCTGGTGGAGTAAAGCGCCCGCGCGGAAAGGAGGAAAAGATCATGAGATTACCCCGACATTGGATGACGGCATGGACCTCGGCCGCCCTTTTGGCCGCATTGACCCTCGCCGTTCCCCGAGGCGGCGCGGAAGAACCGCCCTGGTCCATGTTCGATGTATACGAAATGAACCGGCAAGAGGGAACGCCCAACTACATCACCGAAGATTTTCTCTTTCTGGCCCACGCCATGGTGGCCCGGCGAACCATCGCCGATCTGGAAAACCGGGTGCTGATGCCGGCCTTCGCTTCCCTGACGACCCGGATCGGGAAGGGACTCGATGCGATGGACGAAACCGATCCGGCCGTCCGGCTGGCCCGGGACTTCATGGCCGTCATCGCATGTCTGCTCTCGGGTGCGGACCGGCCGGAACCGGATGCGGCCGCCCGCCCTGATTCAGTGGCCGCTGAATTGGCCCTCATCCGCGAGAGCGCGGGGCTTTCCCCCTCGGAACTGATGGGACACCCCCTCGACTATTCTCGATTCATCGTCCGGGGCTCATACGCCCGAAGTGAAGAATTGGGGCGCTATTTCCGGGCCATGACTTACGCCGGCGCGGTCCTGTTTCCGGTAACGGCCAGCAAGGCCACCGGCATTCGGCCGGAAACCGCGGACCTTCTGACGCGTACCGCCCTGAAGATAGTGGAAACCATCCATGCCGATCCGGATCTCCTGGCGGCCCGGGACCGGCTGGCCATACGGTTGACCTGGCTTTTCGGCCCCCCAGACAACCTGACCCATGTCGATTATCGCGCGGTCCGCCGGGAGATGGCCGACGCGCCCATCGCCGACATCCGCCGCCGGCTCCTGGAACGGGCCAGAAAAACGGGCCGTCAGCCGCTGATCCTGTCCGGTCTGGTCCGGAAAGAGGGCCTCGAACCGGGCGTCAGCCCCCGGGACGTTTTAACCGGCTGGCGGTTCATTCCCCAGCGGTACACCCCCGACTCGGCCGCCTTTCAACAACTGGTCTACGACCGGGTCACGGTTTATCAGGGGGATAAAACGCCCTTTTCACTGTCGGTCATCGACGGCAAGCCGGTCAAGGGGCTTCCCCTGGGGCTGGAACTGATGGCCTTTCTGGGATCGGTGGCCGCCGACGACCGTCTGGCCGAATCCGACGAACGCAACTACAAAGGCTACGCCGGCGCCGAAATCCGGGCAAAGGCGCTTTTGGACGGCAGCCTGGACATCCCCACCCTGACGGCCGCGCATTTGACCGTCCTCGGCCAGTGGCTGGACCGGCAAGCGGCGGGAACGGGCGGACCGGACGACGACCGCCGGCTCAACAGCGCCCTGTCCTTCTGGACCTGGACCCGATACATCACGCTGCTTTACGCCAAACAATCCTACACCGTGGCGGGCAAGGGGCTGGACCTTTCTTCGGAAGACCGGCGAACCGCCCGGATCGAACCGGCCCCGGCCCTCTATGAACAGTTGGCCGCGGCCGCGGCCGCCCTGAAGAAGGGGGTGAGCGGCGGCCCCGGCGACGCCGAGGCCCTGGCCCCCATCGTCGACCGGTTAACGAGCCTTGAATCGGTGTTGAGGCGGTGCCGCCGGATCGCGGCGGCCGCAGCCGACGGCGACGCCCCGCCGACGGGCGAAGACGCGGCGTTTCTCAATAATCTGGACAAGGCCCTGCTGAAACTGACCGGCGAAAAGGACGCCCCCATCGTCACGGACGTCCACACGGACCCCTCCGGCGGCCGGGTGCTTCAGGAAGCCATCGGCCGCCCCCGAATCGTCACCGTTCCGGTGGACGAGGGGATCGCCCGGGGGGCCCTGTTCCGGTATTATGAATTCAAATATCCCCTGGACCGGCGCATGACGGACGAAGCCTGGCGTCAAGCCCTGACCGATTCGGACGCCATCGGCGCCATCCGATTCTCTCCGGGCGGCGCCCAGACGATTGAATAGAAAGCGATGCCGAACCCATCCGACAAACTGAAAGGAGAACCCCGCATGCATTCCAAGCTCCGCTGCGCCGCGGCGATGCTGCTGTGCCTGTTGCTGATACCGGCCATCAGCGCCCAAGCCGCCAAGCACGCCCTTCTCATC
>JAABTM010000231.1 GCA_011389855.1 Desulfobacteraceae bacterium | reverse complement strand
GATCAAGGGAATGAATATACCCAGGCTGAGAAACAGGGGATACGCGAATGCCTGCATCAGCAGTTCCACCATGGTCACGAAGGTGGCGATCACGATGATGAAGCAGGCGATGCGGACCTTGGGGGGAATGACCTTCCGAAGAGAGGAGACGAGCAGGTTGGAACCGAACAGCACGAAAGTTGTGGCCATTCCCATGCCGACGCCGTCCTGAACCGTCTTGGTCACCGCCAGCACGGGGCAGAGGCCGAGAACAAGACGAAACGGCGGTATCTCTTCCCATAGACCTTTTACGAATTCCTGACCGATAGATTTCGCCATCTTTATCTCCTATTTGGTAAATTCTTTTACCTTTTCCTGGATTTCCGGTTTCAGGCGCGTGTACGCATCGCCGACTTTGGTGGCCGCCGCGCTCACCGCCCGGGAGGTGATGGTGGCCCCGGCAATGGCGTTGATTTCGCCGCCGTCGCCCGTCACCCGGATGGGGGTGACGGCATCTTTTCCCTTGAACTGGGCTGCGAAAGCCGGATCTTCCTTGGCCCTCGCGCCCATGCCCGGGGTCTCGGCATGGGTGGTCACGCCGGCGCCGATGATTGTGTCGGCTTCCACGTCGATGCCGACCATCACGCCGACATCGCCGCCATACCCTTTACCGTAGTCTTCCATGGCAACGGCGGGGGCCTTGTCGTCATAAATGGCCACAAAGACCGTCCGCTCGGTTTCGCCGTCTTTGACGGTGAACCGGTCCTGGATGGGGTCGTTTTTCGCTCCTTCGAAAATATCCTTGATGGCGGGCCCTTTCACGAAGGTCAGCTGCTGCATTTCGATTTTGTCCTGGGTATTGTTGCGAATGGCGGCGAGCAGGCCGCCTGAAAAAGCGCTTAAAACCGTAAGGACTACCACCATTTTGATCATCTCACGCATTTTAAACAACCTTTCCTATGGCTTTTGGCCGGATTTTGTCCAAAAGCGGGTTAATGGTATTGATGATGAGAATGGCCAGGAATACGCCGTCGATCCAGGCGCCGATGTTCCGGATCAGAACCGTCAGCATGCCGCCGACCAGCCCGTAGATGATCATGGGAACGAAATTGACGGGCGAGGAAGAATCCTCCGTCGCCAGAAAAAAGGCGCCGATAAGGGTGTACCCGGAGAACAGATGGATAACGGGGCCGCCGAACCGGGCGGCGTCGTTGGCCTTGAACATCAGGGCCGTCAGGACCACGCCGACCAGGAAGGAGAGGCAAATCTCCCACCGGATAAAGTTGCGCAGGATCAGGTAGACGCCGCCGAGGATCAGCCCCAGCCCGAAGGTCGTTCCGATGGCGCCGGCCTGGTTGCCCATGAGAAGGTCGGCGGCTGTCACCCCTTCCACCGCCGAGGGCCCGAAGTGCTTGAGCGCTCCTATGGGATAGAGGGCGTAGTGCCCGAAATCGTAGTGAATCAGGGAGACGTCGATGTCGATGTAAAACCCCCAGGAAAGCATCAGGATGGCCATGGCCATGGCGATGGGGTTGAAGGGATTGCCCCCGATGCCGCCGTAGATCTGCTTGCCGATGATCACCGCGATGAAGGTTCCCACCAGCACCAGCCACCATGGGGCGCCGGCGGGCAGCACCATGCCGAACAGGAGGCCGATCAGGGCCGCGTTGCCGTCGCCGATGGTCACCGACTCTTTGGAGACCTTGTTGAAAGCCAGTTCCCACAGTATGGCGAGGGAGATGGATAGCGACAGCACGCCGACCGCCGGCATGCCGTACTTGACAACCCCGAAGATCGCCGCCGGGAGCGCCGCCAGAAAGGTGTGGTAGCTGCGCTCGGTGATTCCGCTCCCATCGTGCCAGAAGGGAGCATGTGAAACGATGAATCTCTTCTGATTAAGCATCTGTTTCCTCCGCTGTCTCTTCTTGTGATTCCTCCACTGTCTCTTCCGCCCCTTCCGCTGTCGTATCCTCCGGGGTCTCTACCGGGGCCTCTTCCACGGGTTCGATCTCCGCTTCGGCCTTGGCCATTTCGTATTTGGCCAGTCGGATGTACTGGAAGATGGGGATCCGGGACGGGCAGACGAACGTGCAGAGCCCGCATTCGATGCAGGAATACAGATCGTATTCGTCGGCGGCTGTTTCATATTGCCGGGCCTCGCAGAACCGCACCAGCATGTTGACCGGAATGTCCGCCGGACAGATCCGCACGCAGTCGCCGCAATTGATGCAGGGATAGTCCGAGACCAGGGAGACGGCGGCGCTGTCCTGGACCATGACCGCGTCGGTCTCCGGCCCCACCGGATAGTCTTCGGTATAGATGGCGCCGCCCGTCATGGGGCCGCCCAGGATGATCCGGTCCCGGTCGTTGAGGGTGATGCCGCAAATGGCGAAGATGTCCCGAAGGGGCGTGCCGATGCGGGCTTCCACCAGCATCCGGGAGAGATCCTTCTTGATCACTGTCAGGGTTTTGGTTGTCGGGATTTCCCCGGTTTCAAAGGCTTTGGCCACGCAGGCCGCCGCCTCCGCGGTGAAGAAGGCGACGCCCATGTCGGCGCTTGTTTTTCCGGCGGGCACGACCTTGCCGAGAACCTCCTTCATAATAAAAGGCGGCAGGGCGGAGGGGTAATCTTCGGAGATCACCCGGATCTCCGTTCCGGAAGCGCCGCCGACGCCGCCGGCCTGCTTCAGCAGTTTTGGGGGCAGGGCGACGATCACGTATTTGGCGTGGGTCATTTTCTTCAGGATGCTGATGCCCCGGCTGATCGCGTTGACGTGGGTTTGAACGATGTTCTGATTGGTGGCCACCAGCAGGTCCGAGTCGAGGCCGGTCACGACGATGGTCTCGATCTTCGTCCGGGGATCGGCCAGTGCCCTGAAAGGGGGATTGCCCGGCAGATGCTGAAGGTATTGGGCCGCGTTGTCAAGGGAGACGTCCCCGCTGACCTCTGAAAACCCGCTGTCGATCTCTTCTTCCTCCGCCACGTCGATGGAAAGGGCCGTGCGGGAGGCCCCGAAATCGCCGATAAAGGCGGATACGCTGGAAACGGCGCCGGTGACCGGCGAGATGATGTAATCGTCGCTGTCCTCGGTCAAAACCAGCTTCTGCCCGGTCTTCACCTTGTCGCCCGGATTCAACGACAGGGCGTCCCGCCGATCGAGGGGCTGATCGAAATGGAGGGTCGCCTTTCTGGGCATGGGGATCCGTTCGGGCTTCATGGGCGAATCGAGCGGTTCATACACGAACCGCGGCTTTGCCAAACCGAAAAATGATCTCTTTATCATAGTCCAACCTTTTAGTTTACCGCATTAATGGGAGCGTCGATCCTAGTTGATATGGCACAAAGAACAATCGTTCGTCATCGGCCCGGCGCCGTTCTGCTCGTGACATCCGGCGCACTGATAATGGAACGCGTCGGCCCGCTTGGGGACCATTTCCAGATCGAAATCCTCCGGATCATGGCAGTCCAGGCACGCCTGGGGCGCGTTGCCGTCTTCCGGCAGGTCGTGACAGGCGCCGCAGGAGATAATCTCGTCCGCGTCCATGGGGTGATGATGGCAGGTTGAACAGTCGAGTCCGTATCCATAGGTGTGGTTCGAGTGGTCGAACACGACCTTTCCGGTGCTCGCGGTGAGCACCATGCGAACCGGTTCCTCGGGCGGCTTCGCGGAGAAAGCCGTGTAACTCAGAACCCCCACAACCAAGAAGACGGCGGCTAGCCAATACGCCAGCTTCACTTCGTTTTTTGAGGTCATTTTTTTATCCGATTCCTTTCCGATAGCTTGGGGTTAACGGTACAAAGCGGGGCGCAGAATAAACCGAAGGGATCGCGTAACATAGAGCCGTAAAAGTTTCAAGCCTTTTTTGCGAATCATCCCGACGATTTCCCCCTTGTGCCGGGCTGTTTAATGCCCTATGATTGAGGAAGAATCATCGATGCAATGGATTGAAAAGAAACTGGAAAGCGATGCCATGAGCCAACCTCAAACCGCCTATTCAACCCGATGGATTTCAGCTGTTTCCCGAATAGACAAGGCCGAGTGGGACCGGCTCGCCCTCGCGGCGGAGACGCCGTTTCTGGAGTGGGAGTGGCTGCGCCTGCTCGAAACCACCGGCTGCGCCGCGCCGGAAACCGGCTGGACCCCCCACCACCTGACCCTCTGGCGTCGGGATCGGCTGGCGGCCGCCGCCCCCCTCTACATCAAGTCCCACAGCGAGGGGGAGTTTATCTTCGACATCCCCTGGGCCGAAGTGGCCCACCGGATCGGCGTCTCCTACTACCCCAAACTGGTGGGGATGACCCCCTTCACCCCGGTGCCCGGCTACCGCTTTCTCATGGCGCCGGACCTGAACAGGGATCGGATCACCCGCCTGATGCTCAACGAAATCGAGCGCCAGTGCCGCCAGTCCCGCCTGTCCGGGGTCCATTTTCTCTTCGCGGACCCCGCCTGGGCCCGGGAGACGCTCCCCCACGGCCTCACCCCCTGGATCCACGGCGGATTCGCCTGGCACAACCACGGATACGAAGATTTCGATGATTTCCTGGCCATTTTCAAATCGGGCCAGCGCAAGAACATCCGGCGGGAACGCCGGTCCCTGCGGCGGGAGGGGGTTCGGCTCCGGGCCCTGTCGGGGGACGAGATCCCCCGGGACTACTTCACCCGGATGTACCGGTTCTATTCACACACCAACCAGAAATTCGGCCTCTGGGGATGCCACTACCTCAACGGCGCCTTCTTCGAATCCCTCCACGCCCATTTCCGCCACCGGCTCGTCTTCATGGCGGCATGTTCCGAAGAGGCCCCGGAGGTCCCCATCGGCATGTCCTTTCTGGCGACCAAGGGCGACCGGCTCTACGGCCGCTACTGGGGCAGCATGGAAAACCGCCACGCCCTCCATTTCGACACCTGCTATTACGCCCCCATCGAATGGGCCATCGAAAACGGGATCAACCGGTTCGACCCGGGCATCGGCGGCGGCCACAAGGTGCGGCGGGGCTTTGAGTCCGTGCCCGCCTTCAGCCTCCACCGGTTCATGGACCCCCGGCTGCGGGGGATCATGGAACACTACATGACCGACATCAACCGGGAGGAGACCGCCCACATCGAGGCCATCAACGCGTCGCTGCCGCTGGCTCAGGAAAGCTGAGCAAGGGCCCCGTCCAGCCGGTCCAGGATGTCCGCCACCTGCTTCTCGTCGACGATGAGCGGCGGGGCCACCACCAGGTGGTCGCCGGACAGGCCGTTGATGCATCGGCGCGGGTAGATGATCAGCCCCTTTTCGCGGGCCTCCCGGGTGAGGCGGAGGTTCATGTTCCGGTCCGCGGGAAACGGTTCACGTGTGTCCGGGTCCGCCACCAGCTCGATGCCCAGGAGCAGCCCCCGGCCCCGGACGTCCCCGATGACGGGATGGCGGGTCTTCAACTCTTCCAGACCGGATTTCAGGACCGCCCCCATTCGCTCGGCGTTGCCGCACAGGTTCTCGTCCCGGATGACGTTCATCACCTCCAGGCCCACGGCGCAGGCCATGGGGTTGCCGGCGTAGGTGTGGCCGTGCTGGAATCCGCCGCTTTCCACCACCGTGTCGGCGATCTCCCGGCGGGTGACGATGGCCCCCAGGGGATAATAGCCCGCCCCCATCCCCTTGGACAAGGCCACAACATCCGCCTCGGTGTTCCAGTGCTCGTAGGCGAAGAGTTTGCCGGTGCGGCCGAAGGCGGTCATCACCTCGTCCAAGATGAGGAAAATGCCGTATTTCCGGCAGATCCCCTGGATGACGTCGAAATATTCTTCCGGCGGGACTACCGCGCCGGTGGAAGCCCCGCCGATGGGCTCGGCCACGAAGGCGGCCACATTCCCGGGTCCCTGATCCAGGATGGTCGTTTCCAGGTTCCTGGCGCACCGGATGCCGCATTCCGGATATTTTGCGCCGTAATGGCACCGGTAGCAGTAAGGCGCCGGGATTTTGGGATATGATCGGGTCAGGGGGCGGAACGGGTTTTCCAGGGGCGCGTAGGTGGTCAGCGCCAGTGCCCCCAGGGTGGACCCGTGGTAGGAGGGCGACCGGCTGATGAAGACGTGGCGCGATCCTTCCCCTTTGGCCCAGAAATACTGCCGGCAGATCTTCATGGCCGACTCCACCGCCTCGGACCCGCCGGAGACATAGAAGACCCGGTCCAGATGCGGCGCCGAGGCGTCCACCAGCGCGCCGGCGAGTTCGAGAGCCGGCCGGCTCTCAAACTGGGTCCGGTAGGCGAACACCACGCCCGACGCCGCCCTATCCGTCATAGCCCGGATCAGCCGCGGATGCCCATGACCAAGATGGCTGATCATCGCCCCGGAGCAGCCGTCGATGTATTCTTTCCCGTCCTCGTCCCAGATGTAGATGCCCTCGGCCTTTTTGACCAGGGGCAGTCGGGTCGCCGTCTGATAAAAAAGGTAGGGTCGCGCCCTGTCCAGTTCCGCCGCTGTCGCAATCTTCGTCATGATGGTCTCGCTTCCTTCATTTCCCGATGGTCCGGTTGGACCCGGAACCGGTCGGATGATCCACCGTGGCGTTTTCCACCACCACCATGGCCACGCCGCCGGCGGCCATCAGTCGGTAGTGTTCCAGCAGCAGCGGGCTGACCGTGCCGCCTTCCCCGGCGTACCCCAAGTAGAGCGGGGCCATGGTCAGCCGGTTTTTGAGTGTAGTGGTCTTGATTTGGAACGGTGCAAATAAGACGTCGTGCATGGTCGCGCCTCCTTATATTATTGCGCCCGGTAGATATACGCATCGTCGATAAATACGCCGTCAACAGCGGCGTCTGTAAACCGAATGCCGCTGATGTCGCCTCCCGTGCGGAAGGCGTGGCGGAGTCGCTTTATGAACGATTCATCCGGCCGGGCCAACGAAATGTCGTCCAAAGACAGTTCTTTGAATTCATCCGGATGTTCTATCAATATGTCATGTATTTTTCCATAACCTTTTCGAGGTCCCTCCTCGCCGACCTTTGCGTTGGCAATTTTTAGTTTCCAATTATTTGCCTCTGCGGAATAAATCCAAAACGCCGCGCAAGGTGAAAATCCGCTTTCATCCAGTCTTCGGACTAACGCAACGCCCGCCTCAATCATTTCTTTGCTTAGATATGGTCCCACTACCATCGTTTTTTTATCCACGGCAACACGCCGTCCCTCCCTGTTATGGATGCGTAAACAGGCATTGGTCTGTGTTTAGGCCAGGTGGACAGGGTGGACGCCGTGGACCGGGTGGACAAACGGCCGAAGCGAAGATCGAGGTCCGTAATCATATCAGCACGCCAGGTCCATAATCCGTTTTTTTATCTCCCCGGCCTCGCCTTTGCCCGGCGGATCGGTTTCGTATCGAAACAGCACGCTTTTGGATCGTCCCGTCCGGCCGGAAACGATCTCCAGGGTCGATTTGGAGACCCCGAGTTGTTTGGCCAGAAACTGGACGCACATCTTGTTGGCCTTGTTGTCCACCGGCGGCGCGGTCAGCCGGATTTTCAGGGCGTCGTCGTGGAGTCCGGCTATGTCGTTTTTCGAGGCCCGGGGCTGGACGAAAATCTTGAAGACAATGCCGTCGGCTGTTTCCTGCATGGACAACATGGCGGTCTCCCCTCCCGGATCAGGACGCGGTCTCGCCGCGCCGGATGTGGTCGATGATGGCGTCGGCGGAAAGCCCGTCGATGGTGGGGGCGAAGACCACCCGGCCGCCGGCCGCCTCCACCGCCTCCCGGCCGATGATCTCCCGGCCCTCGTAGTTGCGCCCTTTGAGCAGCACGTCCGGCCCGACCGCGCGGACCATGGAGTCGAGTTGTCCCTGGGAGAAGACCGTCACATAGTCCACGGCGTCCAGGGCGCTCAAAAGGCGGATCCGCTGGTCCTGGCCGATGACCGGCCGGCCCGGCCCCTTGACGGCCCTGACGGACGCGTCGTCGTCCACGGCCACGATCAGCGCGTCGCCATGCCGTCTGGCCTCCCCGAACAGCATGATATGGCCGGTATGGAGGAGATCGAAGCATCCGTTGGTCAGGACGATCCGGCGGCCGGCCCCGCGCAGTTCGGTGGAAAGGGCCGCCAGTTCGGCCAGTGACCGGAATTTGGACGCCGGCGCCGTCGATCTCCCCAGGGCATTTTCCAGTTCCGCCCGGGAAACGGCGGCGGCGCCCACCTTCCCCACCACGATGCCGGCGGCGGTGTTGGCCAGCCGGGCCGCTTCCGTCAGCGGGGCGCCCGCCGCCAGGGAGAGTCCCACGATGGAAAGGACCGTGTCCCCGGCCCCGGACACGTCGAAGACCTGCCGCGCCTCGGCCGGAATCCGCAGCGGCGGCCGATCTCGTCCGAACAGGGTCATGCCCTCTTTGCCCTGGGTGATGAGGAGATGGGGGAGATCGGCCGTCTCCATGATCGCGTCGGCGGCCCGCTGGAGGGAAGCCTCGTCCCGGATGTCGATGCCGGAGGCCAGGGACGCCTCCT
>JAABTM010000529.1 GCA_011389855.1 Desulfobacteraceae bacterium | reverse complement strand
TCACGGAGTTTTTTTCCGGATGGAACCGCGGCGCCCAGACCGAGGAGAACATGTCGCCCCAGAGGTCGCCGTCCACGGCGATGGTGTAGTCGTAAAGGGTTGTCCGCACCTCGGCGGCCACATGTTGCCCGTCGGCGCTGAAATCCAGCTCCCAGCCGTTGAGGAAGTGTTGTTCCCAGGGCCGTCCGTCCACCGCCACGGTGTAGGCGCCTTTCTGAAATTCGAAGATGTCGCCTTCGCTGATGGGCACGGTCTGGACCACGGCGGCGCCGCGGGCTCCGTCCGGGCTCATGGCGGCGCAGGTCAGGTAGTTGAAGTCCGTCTCCCAGGGCGCGTCATTCACCATGAGGTAATACCGGAGCCCCTTCTGGACCGCAGCCATGATCCGCGACCCGTCCGGGCTGAACCGGAGATCCCAGACAAACTCGCCGCCCGTCTCCCAGGGCCGGCCGTCCACGGCCACGGTCCATTCGGCCATCTCCGACACCAGGCCGGCCAGGCGGCCGTCGGGGCTGAATTTAAGGGACCAGACTTTGTCCCACCGCCCCTCCCAGGGCTCGCCGTTGTCCAGCACCATGAACTCGGCGTCCTCGTTCATGACGATTGCCGCCACCCGTTCGCCGTCGGGGCTGAACCTGGGCTCCTCCATATAGCCGAACCGGGATCGCCACTGGCTCAGGTTGGCCACCGGCTTTTCGCCCGGGGCCCAATCCCATTCGTTTTCCGCTCGCATCACGTTGTCTCCTCTTTCTCCTTCAGCAGGAAGCGCTCGGCCAGTTTAAGCAGTTCCTCGGCTTCCGGGGGCTTTTCCATGTAGGCCTCCGGGTAGGGAATCGCTCCGTTGAGCCGCGCGTTGAGCATTTTCAGGTAATGGGTGAACGTCTTTTTGGCAATGGCCGAGAGCATGATGACCGGGATGCCTCTGAGGGCCTCGTCGGTGCGCAGTTCCTTGTACATGTACACGCCGCCCTCGCCGGGCATCATCACGTCGAGGATGATCAGATCGGGAGCGTTCTCCCGGGCTTTCTCGATCCCTTCCGTCCCGTTTTTCGCCGCTACGGGGGCGTATCCGCTCGTCTTGAAAAGGGTCGATACAAATATGCGCATGTCCAGTTCATCGTCCACGATCAGCACTTTCTTGGGTTCCATCGCCTCGCTCCGTCCGTTGCAGGGTTAAGCGTTAATCGGTTCAATTTATTCCAGGGGCCGATTAACGCTTAATCGAGACCGTTCGTCAAGGGCGGATCGCCGATCAGGCGGCGTCCGCCTCGGGTTCGGCCTCCACCTCGGCATGGTCGGGACGGTTGACGCTTGCCACCGGGCAGGAGGCCCGCAGGACCACCTGCTCCACCGTGCTGCCCAGCAGGGCTTTTTCCGGGTCCATCTCCCGTGTGTGATGGGCCATGATGATGAGATCGCCGTTGTTCTTCCGGGCGTATTTGACGATCTCCACGTAGGGGATGCCCTCCCACACGTCCACTTCATAATTGTCGAAATCGCCCATTTTCGATACGTACCGCTTCTGGATCTTCTCCTTGGCGGACTCGATCTTTTCTTCGATCTCCTCCTGGGAGAGGACCTTGCCGGCGCTCATGGCGCTGAGATCCAGGCAATGAAAGAGGTAGATCTTGCACCCGATGGCCTTGGAGACGCTGAGGGCGAACTGGAAGGCGGAATCGGCCTGCTTGGAGAAATCGGCGCAGAAGATGATGTTGGAAAAATACCAAAAGCAGGTGGTGCAGGGCCGGCTGACGATGAGCACGGGGCACCGGGCCTTCTGGGCCACCTTCTGCATTGTGGAGCCCACGATGTTCCGGTACCGGGTGGCGCCCACGTCCTCTTCCCGAGTGTGGGCTCCCATGACAATGAGGTCGGACTCGAATTTGCGGGCGGTCCGCATGATCTCGGTGTGGGGGACGCCCGCGGTGGTGTCGAGGGTGCATTTGGGGCTGTCCTTCAGGTACTTGTCGTAGGTGTTCTTCATCTCGTCGATGACCCAGTTTGCGTAATCGGCATTGGCTTCTTCCACTTCACCGGTCCGGAGATCCTTCACTTCGGTGGAAAACCCCCGGCTCGGGAGGCCGTAGACGTGAAACACTTTCATGTCCGAGTCGTACTTTTTCGCCAGGTCGAAGGCCACATGGGCCGCGTGATCGCTGGCGGGCGAGGCGCTGGTCGCGAATAAAATTTTGTCAAACATGGCTCCCTCCTTATGGTCTGATGGTGCATCCATCCGTTGTCGTCTGGAAGCTCAGCTCCCAGGCGATGCCGTCGATAAACTCAAAGAGGCTGAACACCGTTTCAAACTCGAACACATCCACGGTGTCGCCGAAAATCACGTGCTTCAGGTTGCCCAGGGTCATGGGGATGTCCAATATCTGGGTCATGGGGATGGGTCGGATCTCCATCCGTTTTTCGCCGTTAACGCCCTTGAGGGCGTTGTAGATCTCCAGCCGCGGCTC
>JAABTM010000230.1 GCA_011389855.1 Desulfobacteraceae bacterium | reverse complement strand
AAGCAGAAGCGGAAAGCCAGGCTCAAGGAGCGGCAGGCCATAAAGACCCAGGAGAGTCAGGGGGAAAAGTACGAGTTCCTGATGGGGGAGGCCAAGTGGTTCGCCCGGAAGAACCCGGAAAAAGCCCTTGAATTGGTCAGACGCGCCCTTCGGCTGTTTCCCGACGATCTGGACGCGCTGAACCTGTTGGGATATTTGGGAGGCCAGATCAACAATACGGGGGCGGAATTCCAGGCCATGGCGCGTTTGGACGAGCTGACGGACCTGCCGGCGGATCGCCTGGGCCGTTACAGCCAATTGCTTCTCGCGCGGAAACGCTACCCGGAGGCCATCGCCGCGGCCGACCGGGCCATCGGCAAAGCCCGGAAATTGCCCGCCCGAGAGAAAAAGCAGATTCTCAATATTATGGAGGGCGTAAAGGGTTCCGCCCGGTTCCGGATAAACTGGATGTCCCCACCCGCCTCCGCCGCCTCGAAGAAACCCCCGGGGGCCCGGACCGCCAAAACCGGACCGTCCACGGAATCGCCGGAACCGACGCCGCCGGCGCCGGCCGCTGAACCCGCTCCGGACCCCGCCCCGGCCCAATCCCCAAGCCAGGATGTTCACATTCCCGTGTCGGTCAACATCGACACCAGCGGGCTGGAGGCGGCCTTTTCGGAAGGAATCCAGACCACAGAAGACCGGCGCCGCCTGGCCCTGGAGGCGTATCAGGTCCGGCTCAACGAAACCTTCGACCGGCTGATCTGTCTCAGCGGGCTCCAAAACGTCCAGTCGCTCTGGTATCAGGAGGAGACCGCCCGCAAGGTTTTGAAGCGGTTCCGGGGCCGGGCCCTGCTGGCCGACGAGGTGGGCCTGGGGAAAACCATCGAGGCCCTGCTGGTCTTTTCGGAATATTACCATCGCGGGATGATCGAAAACGGCCTGATCCTCACCCCCACGCCCCTGGTCAGCCAGTGGCGCCAGGAGATGCGGTCCAAATTCGGGCTGGACGTTCCCACCACCGATGATCCGGATTACAAAAGCAAAGGCGAGGCGTTCTGGGCGGCGCCGTTCATCGTGGCCTCCATCAACCTGGCCAAATCCAAGAAGAATTTCGACGCCGTCACGGCTCGCGAATGGGACATGGTCATCGTGGACGAGGCCCATCACCTCAAAAACCGGACCACCCTCAACTGGAAACTGGTCAATGCGCTGAAAAAGAAATACCTGCTGTTGCTGTCGGCCACCCCGGTGGAAAACAACCTGATGGAACTCTACAACCTCATCACCCTCCTGAAGCCGGGCCAGCTCAAGACCGCCTCGGCGTTCAAAGATGAGTTCATGACCCGGGGCGATCCCACCGATCCGCGGAACCGGGAGCGGCTCCGGTCGCTGCTGGACGAGGTGATGATCCGCAACACCCGGGCCGTGGCCAGGGTCGATCTGCCGCCGCGATTCGCCCACACCCTGCGGGTGGACCCCACGGACGAAGAACGGGCTCTCTACGAGGGCATCGACGCCCTGATCCGGGAGATGGCCAAAAGCCGGGGCGTCAGCCGGATGCTGCTCAAAAACCTGCTGGCCGAAGCCGGGTCCTCTCCCCGGGCCGTCCTGCTCACCCTTCAGCGGCGCATGGGGAAGGGGGACTTGCCCAAAAAACAGGAGAAACAATTTCAGTCCGTCCTGAAACTCTGCGACGGCATCAAGAAAACCCGGAAAAACCGGATGCTCCTGAACCTTCTGGCCGCCAACCCTGGAAAGCTCATCATTTTCGTCAAATACCTCGGCACGCTGGAATACGTGTCCGGATTCCTGGAGGACAACGGCCTGGATCACTGCCTGTTCCACGGATCCATGGGCAACGCCGAAAAGGACGCCCAGGTGGAACGGTTCCGGTCGGACGCGAACATCCTCCTGACCACGGAGATCGGCGGCGAGGGGCGGAACCTCCAGTTCTGCAATCAGATGATCAACTACGACCTGCCCTGGAACCCCATGAAGATCGAGCAGCGCATCGGCCGGATCCACCGGATCGGCCAGGAACGGGAGGTGACCATCTACAATTTCTGCGGCGCCGGCAGCATCGAAGATTACATCCTGGACATCCTGGACAAGAAGATCAATATGTTCGAGATGGTCATCGGCGAAATCGACATGATCCTCGGCCGAATCCGGGGCGAACAGGAGTTTTCCGACCTCGTCTACGAGATCTGGATGGGCGGGGAATCGGAAGAAGAACGGCAAGAGGGGTTTGATCGACTGGCGACGCGGCTGAAACGATCCAAGACCAGCTACGTCAAGACCCGGGAACTGGACGACAAGCTGTTCGAGGATGGATATGAAATCTGAGATTCGGGGCGCCCAAACGGACGAAAGCCTGCCGGAGCGGTTCGCCCGTCATTTTCTGGAAACCCACGGCGCGGTGATCGAGAAAAAACCGGACGGCTGGGACGCCCTGTTGCCCGGAGAACTGGCCCAACGGCTGGATCTTTCCGAACTGGTGTCGGCCCGCCGGCCGGCGGACGCCAAAACCCCGACGCTGCGCATGCCGGAAACCGACCGGACCCTGCCCCTGGGATACGGGTCCGCCCTCGTGGAAAAAATGATCCGCCTCGCCGCGGACCAGTCGCCCATGACCGCCTGCCGGGTTCATCTCGATTACCTGAAAAAGGCCGGCTTCGACCGGACCATCGCCGAAACCTTCTCTTTTCCCAACAGCGTGGGAACGGTCCAGAGCCATGCCGAGGCCCGGACCGAATACATCGTTTTCGACTGCTGGTATCAGGCCCGGAGCGACGAACAGCAGGAGGGCATGGTCGACCTGACTTTCAATCTGGAAACCGGCGGCCCGGTCCCCGGCATGGACGGACGCCTCACCGGCTTTGAGCGGGAATTCCTGACGCCGGATGCGGTCTCACCACCACCCCCCGAAAGCCTTCACCGGCTGCTGCCGCGGCTGCAAAAGGCCCTTGAGGGCAACATTGACGACGAGATCGCGGATTTCCGGGACCGCATGAAACGGCGCTACCGCCGCGACATCCGCAATCTTTCGGAGTATTACGACAGCCTTCGCCGGGAGATGGAGCAAAGCCTGGAACGGCCCGGCCTGACGCCGGCCTCCATCGCGGAACGGAAGGAAAAGATCGGCCTGATTCCCGATGAACTATCCCGGAAAACCGAGGACCTCCTCAAAAAATACAGCATCCGGACCGATGTGCGGCCCTGCGGCGTCCTGCGGATTTTGACGCCGGTGGTGAAAATTCTGTTCAAGTTCGCAAAGGGAAGGGCGGAAAAGCGGACGACCCTTTTCTACAATCCCATCGTCAAGGCCGTCGATCCCCCCGTCTGCGACGGATGCGGCGGCGGAACCTATTCCGCGTGGCTGTGCGACCGGCGCCACCTTCTGTGCCCGGACTGCCAGGGGCGGTGTCCGGCTTGCGAAAAGGGCTAAAAGCCTAAGAGCCTAAGCCAGCAGCCCCCCTACATGATCGAAAATCCGGCTCATTTCATGATTGAGGGTGTCGAAGAGCACCCTGGCCCGTTCCAGTTCGGCCTCCCGAAGGGCGCATTCGAGGTTGCGGGAGTTGTCCACTGCATGGACCGCCCGGACGGCCACCGCCAGGTTGGCCAGGGAATGGGCGGCGTCGGCCGCGGCCGGAAGATCTTCCTCTTCGAAATGGCGATTGAGTACGTCGAGGGTTTCCGGCGCCTCGTCCAGAAATCCGCTGAGAATCTTTTTCTTGACCGCTTCGTCCCGGTCAAACAGAGCCAGGAACTCCTGGATCCCCTCGATGTCCGCATCCCCGTCGCCTTTCCAGGTCTCCACCGCTTGGGGCGCCCGTTTTTCCCTTCGGGAGACGACAACCTCCTGGATGGCCGGCAGCAGACTTCCCATGTCCACGGGCTTGGGCTCATAATGATCCATACCAGCCGACAGGAACCGCTCCTTGTCGCCCTTCATGGCATAGGCGGTCAGGGCGATGATGGGGATATTGGGGTCGATGTGCCCGTCGGAGGCGTTGCGAATTTGGCGGGTCGCCTCGATGCCGTCCATTTTGGGCATGTGAATGTCCATGAGGATCAGATCAAAATGCGATTCGGTCAACGCCGCCAGAACTTCCCGCCCGTCGGCGACGCAGACCACCTCGTGGCCCGCCTTTTCGAGGAAATAGACGATGAACTGCTGGTTGAGGGGGTTGTCCTCGGCCACGAGAACCCGGTAGGTCGGCTGGGGCGCTTCGGCGACCATCCCATCGCCGGGTTTCGTCTCCGGCGGGTTCGCGGCGTCCGTCGCCGGTTCGAAAAGGGCGGTGAACCAGAAGGTGCTTCCCCGGCCGCGGACGCTGTCCACGCCGATAGCGCCCCTCATCATCTCCGTCAGTCGCTTCGAGATGGCCAGCCCCAGACCCGCGCCTTCCAGGTTCCGGGGGCCTTCAAAGCGGGTGAAGCTCTCGAAAAGGTCCGTCTTGAGATCGTCGGGGATGCCGATTCCGGTATCGACGACGGAAAAGCGCAGCTTGTGCGGCGTCGGGCTGGTCGGCTCACACCCATCGCCCCCGGCGTCGTTTTGCACCTGAATCGTGATGGCGCCGTGCTCGGTGAATTTGATGGCGTTGCCTACGAGATTTTTCAGGATCTGCCCCAGTCGATCCGGATCGCCATGGAGATTGCGGGGAACTTCAGGGTGGATATCGACGCTGAGCAAGAGTTCTTTTTTATTGGCGCCCAGAGAAAAGAGCTTGACGATGTTGTCCAGGGTTTCGTGGAGATCGAAGTCGACGGCGTTGAGGGCCAGCCGATTGGCCTCTATTTTGGAAAAATCGAGAATGTCGTTGACGAGGTTCATGAGGGAGTCGGCTGATCTCCGGATCATCTCGAGGGGTTTGCGAATTTTGGACTCGGGGTTAAGATCGAGGACCATCTCGGTGATGCCGATGATCCCGTTGAGGGGGGTGCGGATCTCGTGGCTCATGTTGGCCAGGAATTCGCTCTTGGTCCGGCTGGCGTTTTCCGCCTGTTCCTTTGCGGCCCTCAGTTCCCGCTCCATCTCCTTTCGCTCGGTGATGTCGGTGAATGACGCCACCGCCGCGCCGCGGGATTCGTTCCAGGCCACCGGTCGGGAATTGACCGATATCCATCGAACGCCGCCGTCCGCCCGGCGAACTCCCATTTGCACATTGTCGCAGGCCCTGCCGGTTTTCAAAGAGACCATGGCCGGGTGGTCGTCGGGGGAGAAAACGGATCCGTCCTCATAGATCGTCCCCCAACCGGGCGGCATCGGCTCGCCGCCCGTCAGTTGGGCCTCGGACAACCCCAGGATCCGCTGCGCGCCGCGGTTGGTCAGGATGATCCCGCCGTCCGTATCGTGAAAAACGATCCCTTCGCTGATGGCGTCGATCATGGACCGATACCGGTCGCATACATCATCGGCGAACGTGTTTTTTGTCTCTTCTTTCTCCATATCCGCCTTCATGGGGCTTGATGCCTTATGGAAAGCCCTGTCAATAAATTTAACATTTTATAATTATACAGCCTCAAAAACAGGATTGCCAGTCCAAACCTGTAACATATTGAAAACAAATGTGTTTTAAAGTTAAGCGCAAAAAACTTGATCATCGAGTTTTATATTTTCTCGAAAACATTTCCTTTTTGCATCCAAAATGATATGTTGTTAAATAAACTGGACGGTTGAGGAATCTAAAGGAAAATTTACATCTTTTTTCCGGCAGCCCATTTCGGAGATAAAAATTGGATATATTTGATGATTTTAGCGAAAAGCTGGCCGGGGAGGTCATGGCCGACATGGCCGACAATTATTTCGGGGCCCGAAAACGACTGGACGATCTTGCGGGCATCCTCGAAACCTTTGTGGAAAACCTCAAAAAGAAAGGGGAGGCCGTGGAGACCCGCGCCGGGGTTTTCAATGCGCTGCTGACCGGAGAAACCGAAGCGGCCCGGTTTTACGATGCTGTCGGGGTGTCGTCGCCGGATTCCCTGCTCGCAAAAGAAGGCATCGGGGAAGGCGTTCTGGATACGTTTCCCGACGCCCTCACCGCCAAAGGCAGGTACATCCAGACCACCCGAAAAGTCTACGATGCATTGCAAAAACGGTGCGAGGATTATCTCCACGGCCCGCCCGATTACCACCCGGAGGACGAAGCGCTGGAGGAGATGGAAACCCATTACGAACTGGTCCTCAACATGACGAAAACCATCAACGATCAGATTGAAAAGATCAACAAAAGCCGGTCGCCCGGCTCCATGCTCCAGTACGTCAGGGGGTTCCAGCCCGACTGGGATCAGAAGGCCAATATCGCGGGCTCGAACCTGGTGGGCTTCGCGGACGGCGTCGACCGGAAGCTGGTCTACAAACCGATTAAATTTGAAGAGTTGGGCTTGAAAGAATACCCGGAGTTGCCCAAATTGGGGAAAGTGGACAAAAAGATCAAGGGATTTTGCAAGGATATCTACGGTCGGCGCCGGGAAGCGGTCGAGACGGCAATGGAAGCGTTGAAGAAGACGACGGCGTGACAGGGATTTCCGCTATCCCCCGGCAACGTCAGCGCCGAAATTTCAAAGATCCGCTTCAACCCGGCAGAAACACTCATAAAACGCCGCCTGCTCCCCCATTTCCGACAACTCGTCCCCCACCAGCCGGTTCACGGCGCCGCTTTTGTGCCACCATCCCTCATAGATCATGGCGGTCTCTCTATCGAGACCGGCGTTTCCCTTGACCGTAGCGGTCAGTTCCCCTTTTTCCGTGGATATGATCGCCCTTTTCCCTTCGGCGAGGCCGTTGGCGATGATGACGTCGGGGTGCAGGTGCAGGACCGGCGGCCCGTCCACAAAGGCGAAGTGCTGGGAATGGAGGGATTCTTTGGCGTGGGGCGTGATCAGGCGCAGGGGATATCCCGGCGGACCGGGTTCGGGCGGGATGTAAACCGGAAGCGGGTGCTGGCCATCGGCTTTGGCCCGTTCCGAATAGAGTTCATATTTCCCGGACGGCGTCGCGAACCGGCCGTCCCGCCAGGGGATCTCGCCGCCGGGGACTTTAAACGGGCCGCGCTTCAGCCGCTCCATATCCACGCCGTATCGCGCCATGAGCGGGGCGAGCGTCGCCTCGAAAAAGGCCCGCCGGCTCATGCGGGGGTAGGATGCGATGCCGATGCGGCCGGCCAGGAGATCGAAAAATTCGTATTCCCCCATCATGCCCTCGTCCGGTTCCACCACCTGTCGGGAATATTGAAGGTGGGGGCTGAACATGTTGGTGTAAACGAAATCCTCCTCTTCGAAAATAGTGGTGGCCGGGATCACCAGGTCGGCGTGTCGGGCCGTATCGGTCATGAAAAGGTCGATCACCACCTTGAAGGGGATCTTCTTGAATGCCGCCGTCGTCCGCTCGACATCCGGCGCCTGAACCAGGGGGTTGGTTTTGGCCACGAAAACACATTGAACGGGCGGCCGGGGATCCGATTCGAGAAACGCGCCCAACTGTCCGATGGGAAAGGTCCGTCGATCCAGAACATGCTTCCGGCTCTCCTTCACCGGCCCGCCCAAGTGGTGGATGATGGACCGGTTGGCGTAGCCGACCCCGCCGCCGCTTTTTCCGATGGCGCCGGTAACGGCGCCCAGCGCGTCGATGGCCCGGACCGTGTTCCCGCCGTTCCGGTAGCGCTGCAAACCATATCCGATGAGGATCGCCGCCGGCGTGGCCTCCGAATAGAGATCGGCCAGCCAGGTCACAACCTCCGGATCGAGGCCGGTCATGGCGGCGACCCGCTCCGGCGTAAAGGACGCCGCCGACGCCTTGAAGGCGTCGAATCCGACGACATTGGCGTCGATGTAGTCCCGGTCGGTTTTATTCCGCCGGATGATCCAATTGGCCATGCCCAGGGCCAGGGCCCCGTCGGTTCCCGGACGAATGGGAACATGATGATCGACGATCCGGGCCGTGGCCGTCCGGATGGGATCGATGAGGACGACCGTCGCGCCCCTGTCCCGGGCCGCCTTGAGGAACGGCAACAGGTGGACGTTGGTGTTGACCGGATTCCGGCCCCAGAGGATGAGCGTTTTGGCCCTGGCCAGATCGTCGGCATCGTGCCCCCGGACATCCCCGAAATCATAGGTCTGGGCCGCGATGCCCGCCCCCCAGCAAAGGCTGCCCCGGGGCGTAGCGGCGCCGCCCAGGCAGTTGAAGAACATCGTGTCCACCGTCTTGGACAGTCCGCCGTAGCCGCTGCCCGACAGATGGAGAATGGCGCGGCTGTCGTGCTTCATTAGGATATCGGACAGCCGGGAGGCGATCTCGTCGAGCGCCCCTTCCCAGCTCACCGGCTTCCAGCCCCTCCCGCTTCTGCGCATGGGATAACAGAGCCGCTGGGGATGGTAATGGCGATCCAGAAGCGCCTTTCCCTTGGGGCAGACGCGCCCGCGGGTCAGCGGGTGGTCCGGATCGCCCCCGACCTTGGTGATCCGCCCGTCCGTCTTTACGGCGATAAGCCCGCAGGCGTCGAAACAATC
>JAABTM010000027.1 GCA_011389855.1 Desulfobacteraceae bacterium | reverse complement strand
TGGTCGAATCTCACTACCCACCCGGGGAGGAGGCCTTCCGGCATACCATCGTCAAGGCGGATGCCGCACTCACCACTGTCGTTCAATACGCAAGTGTCCAGCATCCAGCACGGAGCAAAACTCATTGACAAGAAGTCAACGGCTTTCTTTGAGGCACCCGTCTCCTTGTCGAAGTAATCCAACTCCAAGTACCTTGGTTGCTTCTTTGCTTCCTTCTCCCACTTATTCTTGCTGAATTCCACTATCCGGAGCAGAAGAGCTTGCTTCACATTGCGCTCGCCGTTGGGTCTCATTGCCAGATCACACGCTTGAGTGGCCAGAAGCCAACGAGTCGGCGGTTGGCCGTCTACCGTTGTGGCTTCGAACACGTCACCTGTCGCAATGTCCAGATGCGCCTTGTTAATATTCGAGCCTTGTTCGTACAACTCGGCGTGCATAATCTCCCGCACGACGTCAGATGCAATAGACCTGCCAAGCTCTGGGATGTCACTCACCTTCCGAATTTGACTAATCAAAGACGATAGGTCAGTATTGTTTCGTGCCTGCTGTTCTGCTTCCAATCGATGGAAATGTGCATGAAGCCGAAACAACACCTGCCCTTCCCATATACCTTCGCCATGTGCTACACGCATCACCATATGGTCGAAGTCCAATACGGTGAGATCGTCTAGCTCCTGCTTCGCCTTATCCAGGGACTCAGAGAGAATTTTCGAGGACATCTCCTTGAGTTGCCGGAATGATGGCGCAAGGACTGCAAACTTCATCTGGCGGATAAACTCTTGAAGATCGTCGGTCAGCAACCCCTTCGGTATGACCATGAACTTGTCTCGCTCGATACCGGCCTCGCTCGCGAGTTCCTCCCATCGCTCCAACTGGTCTTCGGTGGTTGCTGTGTGCGTGAGAATGCCGCAAAGCGGACGG
Organism: Desulfobacteraceae bacterium; assembly: GCA_011389855.1. Classification (GTDB taxonomy): domain Bacteria; phylum Desulfobacterota; class Desulfobacteria; order Desulfobacterales; family JAABSP01; genus JAABTD01. The sequence continues at coordinate 28,165 of JAABTM010000027.1, read as the reverse complement.
GGATCGGTGTACTGGGACAGAACGGAGCCGACGATTGAACTCCCCTCGTTCGATCGCCCGTTCCCTTTTGACATATCCTGATCGAACAAGAAAAGCGCCTGACGACAATCTGGAGCCGTTAGCAGGGTTTCGCCTTGATCTGCCCATTCCTTCGGCCCAAGCGCAATGAACTCGATCTCCTTCATCCCGTCGAACACTTCACTCAGAACAGACATGTAGTCGACATCCGGTGAGTCCGCGCGGGCTTCCTCTTGAATGCTCGAGCGAGCCGTGCTTGCCAGTTTCTCCTGCTGTGCTGATTCCAATGACTCCCACCACTGCCGAAACATTGTCGTGCGAATGTCACGGTCCAGCTGCGTGCGCCCTTCGAAGTCGGGGAATACGGATGCGATATCATCAGGCGATGCGGACTCCAGCCAACCTATAATATCGTCAAGCGTTAGCGCTGAAGCATGCTCGTCATCAACACAAACAACTTTGGTTATAGCCAGCCGACGCAGCAGAGCCCCAAGGGCATTGCGAGTATCTGTTGTAGGGCCACCATTACTCATCGAGAGCCCCCCTGAAATCAATCTGGAACTTAAAGAGGCGTCTATGCCGATTCCTTTCGGGCAATATGCCCACATTACACCCTTCAGAATCAATCAGTTGTTTAATAATGAACAAGCCGAGACCTCGTCCTCGCCCCTTCCCCTTGGCCGACACAAAGGGCTCAAAGAGTGCGTGTTCAATGTTTGGGTCGATGCCCCGGCCGGAATCGGATATCCGCACGAACGGCCGCGAGATCTGAATCGTGATTACGCCACGTTGGAGACGGCCCTGAGCGATATCCTCCCGGAGCCAGTATTCGCTGTTCAGGACAAAATTGTCGATGATCTGCGTCAGCTTTCCACGATTCATGCGAATCCGAAACGCCATTTCCTCATCGACTTCTACACAAATGGCGATCTTGTGCTGCTCCAGCCGCCCTCGGTAGAAGGCAGCAAGCTCATTCATGAACGGCTCCACCTCGATGGAGTCCCGTCGCTCCCGCACATAACGCAAGGCCGGCGACAAATACGACATCTGCTTACGCAATGCCATGCCGCTGGATTTGACGTGCTCGATGAAGCCGGTGAGAACTCTGTCGTTCAGATCGAGAGCCCGCAATCGATTCTGGGCCTTTTTCGTTCTCGACGCGAGCTGGTCGGCTATGTTGAAGATCTCGTGCGACAAAGCCTCGGCCGTTAGCCCGAGGGCTACCGTTTCGTACATGTTGTCCATTTGCTCACGTAGAGCATCTACACGCCTATCGAGTACATGGCCCATCTCACTCACCAAACCAAGCTCACCAAGGAACTTCGACGCCTCACCGATCGCTCTCTGGGCTTCAACGAGCAAGGGATTCAGCTCGTCCAATGCTTCGGATATATCCCTTCGTAGTGTGGGGCTGACCTCATTCGCGTTAGCAAGCTGCTTGGATACCAGACTTGCACGCTTCACACTGCTCTGAATGCGCTCTTTGAATGAGTCGAGTTGGTCCTGTTGGTGGCTCGCCCCGGTAAGCCCGTCACTAATCGCCTTGGCGATGTCCTCGACAGTCTTGCGCGAATCGACGTTGGCGAGTTGCTCAGTTCGCCGATCTCGGAAGGCTACCCATGATCGACCAAAAAATTCCTGTGTTTGCTCTGTGAAGCGCTTAAACTCCATGAGAAGAGCATAAAAGTTGCGATAGAACGGCGTATCCTTAAACTCCTCTCGATTCGTCGTCTCCTCTATGTCCATATTTTCACGGGCAGATATTGCGATGTATCCCAACGTGTTTTTAGGTTTCAAGCCGTAGTACGAGGAAGCAGATGTCCACTGCGCACCCAATTTGAGCCAGTCGTGGTCAACACTGATCCCAAACCCATCACGAAAAACCTTAATGCCGCTATACTTCTTAATGTGCTCACGAAATTCGGTTCTTCGATCAAATATGTGTTGTCGGTCAAACGCAGTGTTTGACAGTTCGAAGCTGTCCACTTCACCGAAAAACGGCCCAGGATTTGCGATCTCTGAGCCAGGGCCCACCTTTCTCTCGACACCGTCCACATCTGCAAGCTTCCACTCCCGACTGAATTCAACAAACCAGTTGGCATCATTAGCCCGCCTTAGATTGATCGTCCGCGCATGTTTTTGTTGCGACAAGTAGTCGTAGAATGCCTGCCCGTCGTCGCCTTCGGCGATCAAAGCAAAGTCCTCGGCGTCTTTGCGGTTAGGGGGGCAGAAGAAATTCAGGCGTGCACGCCCCGTGACGATTAAGCATGTTCCGTCAAACTTGATATCGTATCGCAGCGGAGAGATGTTCCGAACCTTCTCCGTGATCTCTTGCAGTTCGATGGTCTTCCCATCGACTTCGATCAGAACGAAGAAATCCCGGATGGCTTTGAAGGGCGAGATCATCTGCGACAGCTCTGTTTGTAGCTTCCGGATAGCGTCCTGACCTTTCCACATCTCAGGCTCACGAAGGTTCGAGACCACAAGGCGCGTGCCTGGTTGCTTCGATCCGCCCCAATCATCCAGTTGGATGTCAACATCCTGGAGCCTCGCCTTGGTGGCGAAATCGGACCACGAAAATCCAAAGTGTACGCCTCCATCGGTCTTGGACTTCGTGAATATCTCAAGCCTCTCGCCGAGACGTTGAACGCCAAGTCGCCCAAGTCCCTTGTCGCCAAGAGGAGTTCTGCCACGGTCTGTCAACTTCTTGGCCCGCTTGAAGTCGCGCTTCTTTCGGTTCGAGATAGTCAGCCATCCAGCGTCAATGTCCTCGAGGCTCATGCCGTGGCCGTCATCTTCCACCACAATGCGACCACCATGCGGTGGGTAGAAGGCGCCCGCGAGGTCGGTTGCTCCTGCGGTGTCGATTACGACCTTGGCATACGAAGCGTCAGCGTCGTAGCAGTTCTTGACCAATTCGATCAAAGCCTGAACGGAATCCGTGATAAGGCTCTCGCCAAGTTGATAGACGACTGATGGATGGACCTCGAAATGTGGACGCGTGTCCTTTACCATGTCACACCGCCTTCCGCATAACTAGTATAGTTTCGCTGGACATGGTGTCCGCAATGTTGTTTTTCGATGCCATCCGCTTCGATGAGATTCGGCGCTTCAGCTTGCATAGCAGCATGGCATCGCGCGCCTGGAGCATATCCGAGAGGATGCGATCCATGGGGACACGTTTACCGCCCACTTTGCGATTCCCCAACGTCCAGACCATCAACCCACCGGGATGCAGGCACTTGAGGATTGGTTCAAGGCAGACATCCAGGTCGCGGAAAAAGGCCGTAACACGAAGGGCGCGGTCACGTGGTTGTTCGTCCAGGCTCTTGATATAGTTCCGAAAGGCGGGCGAGCGTTCCTTGATGTGGTCCGCCTCCTCCTTCTTCACCCGCGTGCTACCGCCTAAGCTACGGGTGTCGATCTCATGCGTCGATGCAAGACAATCGTCGTCGATATCACCATCGATGTCCCACAGGTCCACCCATTGCAGTGGCAGATACGAGTACTGGCCGTATGTCACCGTCGTTGCGTTGTCGCCGTAAGGCGGGGAGGTGAAAACAATATCCAAGTCTGCCTTGCCCTTCACCTTGCGGATATCAGCCAGCGACACTGCTATTTCCCGTTGGTAGTAGCCACGAACAAGCTGGCCTGATTCGGAAAGCTTCGTGGCCTGCTCTTCATAGTGTTTGATATTCCGTGCCAATGACTTCTTAAAGGTTCTCACCGGATCACAGGAACGTCCGTCAATGTCCTCCTGCGTACGGATGTGGAGCTTGAATGTGGAAGTCCGTGAGTTGCTGGTGGCTCGCGCCGTTTCTGCTAGCGCAACCCAGAAGAAGCGCCGAGCCCACAGAGTGTCTTCCTGGCGAATCGCCCGGCGGATCTTCGACAATTCGAGCTGGACCCCTCGGCCAAACCACTTGTCACGGTTCGGGAAATCTGTCTCTACTGCCCATCGACGATCTTCGTCGATCCGGACAAGAAGTACCTTGGCCTTGTCCTTCAGGGCGTCGATAAAGAACGGCCCGCTCTTGACCCTGCAGAGCAGGACGGCCAGCGGGTTGATGTCTGTGCCTGAAAACGATAGTCCGCGCATCATGCTCTCGGTCATGATCGTGCCAGAGCCAGAAAACGGATCACCAACTCGCTCGATGTCGGGATGAACGGAACATGCCTGCTTCAGAATGGCCTCGACTACCTGCGGCACCATCATCGCTGGGTACTGGAACATGGCGTGGCCATACTCGCGGCGTGAGTTACCCTTGAAGGACCAGTAGTCTTTATCCGCCGCAGTCAGCGACTCAAGTCGTTGCCGCAGGAAGACATTATGATGTTCCTGAACAGAGATCACTTACCGTTGTCCTGTATTGGTTCGTTGCATTTCATTCATCAGGTTCTTTGATGCCTAACCAGTGATTGTGCGGTTTCCAACCAACACCAAAATAAAAATATCCCACTTCCAAATCAGAAAAACAGTCTTTTGTCAATTATTAACTGTAACCCACTATATTTTCAAATTTCCCACACTTTAATTCTTGACAAAAATTTGTCGGTCAACATACATAATATCAGTTTTATACGACTCTCGGCTTTTTACGATCAAGTCGGCCATCACCCAAATATTAATGTTACCCGACAAACGGGAATCCAAAATGATCGATACGCCAGAAGAAATCCAAATTCGGTTTGACCAACTGCTATCCCAAAATTCGGTCCCAGAAAAATACAGGCCGTACTACAAAAAATGGCTTCGTTTTTACCTGGATTTTTGCCGCAAATACCATCTTCCGCAAAACAACAAATCCAGCAAACCGCTTTTCCTCAAAAAGCTATCGGAAAAACAGCAGCCGGAAGCGGACCAAAGGCAAGCTTCGCACGCGATTGCAATCTATTATCAAGTTGATATCGACACGAAAGACGATTCCGAATCAAATTGCGGTGATCTTGACAATCATAAACAAAAACATTCGGAAACCGACCCCAGGCCCACCAAAGCCGACATGGCGCCAACCGATCCCTCTCCCCTCATTGCGCCCCAAAAACCATCCTCCGATTCCCCTCGCATCGCAGGCCCTGACCGCAAATCGCCTGCGGGAGCATCGGAATGGGACACCGCCAAAAAGAAACTGGAAAACGAAATCAAAGTCAGGCATTACTCCCGCCAACATCATTGACGGATGACGATTACAAAGATTTCCTGACCCATTTGGCGGTCAATGAAAACCCGGCGACATCAAATCCGTCAGAGCCAAGAGAAAACCCTATATTCCGACCGTCCTGACCCGAAAAGAAATCAATTGCATCATCCGCCGCCTGCCATACCCCAACAACCTGATCGTCAGCCTTCTGTACGGTTGCGGCCTCCGCCTGTTCGAATGCCTCCAAACGCGGGGGCGGGATTTCAACTTCGACGAGGCCCTCTTGACGGTTCGACGGCTGAGCAGAGATTGCGATCTCGCAAAGAAAATATCCACGTTGTTTTTAGGTAAAGCAAAATAAGAGCCTATCCGAATTTTGCGGTGATAGGAGAATTCGTTGACCTTTTGACGCCCTTGTGGCATAGGCAGTCGGTATGATGGACGCCCGAACAGAACCCGCCGAAGGAACGGCTGAGCACACCCCGACAAGAGAGGACCGCCCCAAATCCCGGCACGAGAGCATCCTGTGGAATTTGGCGCTGATCGCGGCCGGCAGCCTCCTCTGCGCCTGGGCCATCAACGGCGTCCTGGTTCCGCACCGTTTTCTGAGCGGCGGCGTGACCGGGCTGGCGCTGATCATTCATCACCTCTTTCCGTTTCTGTCCATAGGGCTTCTCTATTTGGTCATCAACATCCCCATTTACGTCCTGGGGTGGCTGTATATCGGCCGGCGGTTTTTCTGGTACAGCCTGGCCGGTCTGGCCATCTTTTCCGGGGCGATCCTCGTGATCCATCCGGCCAACCCCATCGAGGAACGGCTGCTGGCGGCGCTTTTAGCGGGCATCGTTTACGGCGCCGGCGGCGGCATTATTCTGAGATCCCTGGGGTCCGCCGGCGGCACGGACATCCTGTCCATCATCCTCCTTCAACGATATTCCATCCGCATCGGCAGCACCGTGCTCTTTTTCAACGCCGGCATTCTGATCCTTTCCACCTTCCTCTTCGACCTGGAATCAGTGATCTACACACTGATCTTCATGTTCGTCAGTTCACGACTCGTCGATCTGGTGGTGACCGGCTTCAGCCAGCGCAAGGCGGTGCTCATCATCTCCGCGCACTGGGAGGCCATCTCCGAGATGATCGTGAAAAAAATGAACCGGAGCGTCACCCTGGTGCCGGCCGAAGGCGGATATCGCCACGAACAGGGGAAAATCCTCTACACCGTAGTGACCATCAGCGATCTGCCCCAGCTCAAAAACTACATCCGCCAGATCGATCCGAACCCCTTCGTGGTGGTGACGAACACCCTGGAGGTCATCGGTCAGCGGATCGGCAACCAACCGCACTGGTAAAATCTTTTCACCCTGTAACCCTTGAAAAAAGGAGTCCGACATGATCCGACACATAGTTTTTCTGACGTTCAAACCGGAAACGACGGAAGACGGGATCGCCGCCATCGAACAGGGCCTGGGCGCGCTGCCCGGCGTCATCCCCGAGATCAAGGAGTACAGTTTCGGCCGGGACATCGTCCGCAGCGAGCGCTCCTGCGATTTCGCCCTGGTGTCGGCCTTCGAGGACATGGACGCCATGAAGCGGTACCAGGTCCATCCGGACCATCAGGCGGTACTGGAAAAAATCCGGGCGGCCTGCGAGGCCATTCACGCCGTGGACTACGAGACGGAAAAAGGGGCTTGACGGTGGCTGCGGGCTATCGCTCCCGGGAAGAGGCGGAGCGCGCCGCCGTCGAACATGACTGGGGCGTTGAAAGCTGGCTGGCCGGCGCCGAGGTGGGCAACTGCGACGCGCTGACCCTGGGCCGGATGACGGTCGGCCCCGGACGCTCCGACCTCCCCCACGCCCACGCAGACGCCGTGGAGGTACTCTACCTGATGCGCGGAACCGTGGCCCAGATCGTCGGCGAGGAGACCATTATGATGGAAGCCGGCGACACCGCGGTGATTCCGGCGGGGACGCCCCACATGACCCACAACCACGGCGACGAAGACGCCGACATCATCATGGCCTATCCGACCGGAACCCGGGAGTTCCGTGTGGATCTCTGAGAAACGGCGATCATGACGGTTGCATCCACCATCGCCTTGGCGTCCGCAACCGTCCTCATCGGCACGGGCGTGGTTATCGCGAGCCGGTAGGCGTCACGTACCGCCAGCCGCTTTCCAGCGCCCATAACCGATGTCGTGGCCCCGGCGTCTCCGGATCGCAGTCGGCGTACCCGGCGTCCGCCGGATACAAAAAGCAGAAACCGCCCGTTACCCTTGCCACCCGCGGCATATGGATGATGGGGTCCGCGGTTTTGAAATAGGAGACCGCGGCCGCTGAGTCGCGATGGTCCGACAGGAGAATCGTCAAGACAAAAATGGGCGGCGGCAGATCCATTAATCCCGCCTGCTGGCGTTCCAGGGCTTCCGCAGGCGTGAGCCACCGGTGATCGACGATTTCAGCGCCGTCGATCCGGACCGGCCGGTCATCCGCCTCCCCGATGAAAAACCAGGTGCTGAAACGGCGCGAGAAGAATTCGGGCGTCGTCCAGCGGGACATGAAAATCAGGTCTTTGGGATCGATCTCCAGGCGGGCTTCTTCCCATGCCTCCCGGACCGCCGCTTGCAGCGCGGCCCCTCTTTCATCCCGCGCCCTCCCGCCATAGTCGTCCGCATCGATATGACCGCCGGGAAATGTCCAGGCGCCGGGAAAGGCCGAGGACTTCGGATTCCGGCGCACCATCAGTATCTCCATGCCGTCGGCGCCGTCACGGATGGGAATGACGCAAGCCGACGGGCTGGGGGGGACGCCGCTTGAAATGGACATCACCAGCCCGGCTTCAGCCTTTTGCAATCAGGGAGATAAACAGTTCATTCAATGACGGAATCGCCCAGGTCGGATGATCCCGGTAGGTATCCGGATCATCCGGTTTTTCCGCCCCGGTGCTGAGATCGAAGACCGATTTCAATTCCCGGATGATCTTGCCGGCCGGGTCCAGGTAAATGCGCCGCTCCACCCGCACGTTTCCCGCAAAGGTTTGAAGAGACGAGAAGACAAAGGCCGTGTTGCCGTCCTCGTAAAAATAATATTCGGTGGTCTTCATCCAGTCGCCCGACGGCGAGGACTCCAGAAGATGGGCCGAAACGATCTCCCTGCCGTCCCCATAGCCGATGAACTGGGCGTCGAATTTTTCGCCGCCGTCCAAAGGATCGGTCATGATCCATTGGGGTTCCAGTTCATTTTTCCACACCCGCTTCATCAGGAACAACCGGGCCTCGGGGCGGGCTTCCACGGCTTTGGCGGCTTGATAAATGGCGCGGATTTGTTCGATGGGGTCGGGTTCGGGGGGCGTGGCTGAAACTGTCGACGTCAGCCAAAGCAATATCATTAAACCGGAAAATAAACTTCTAAAATTTACTGTAATCATTTAATAACCTTATCCTTTCAATTTTCCGAAACCTACCACTGTTTTCTTGCGGCATTCATCCATTTTCCCTGCTTCCGAATCCACCGCCCCCCGGCGACAAAATCCGAAACCGATCCCCTGATTCCGCCCGAATCTCATTCTTCGCCCCGATATTCAGCGCCCGTCCATCCTTCCGGATGAAGAGATTCATCCCCTTCTCGCCGGACTCGCCGCCCTCCAGTCCATAGGGCGCAAAGACCCGCCGTTCCGACAGGATGGCCACGTTGAGCGGCTCCAGGAATTCCACTTCCCGGACGAGGCCGTCGCCGCCGTTGAACCGGCCCTTGCCTCCGGAGCCGCGGCGGATGGAAAACTCCCGCAGCAAAACAGGGTAACGCCGCTCCAGGATTTCGGGGTCGGTGATCCGGGTATTGGTCATGTGGGTGTGGACCCCGGTCTGGCCGTGCCAGGTGGGCCCGGCGCCGGCGCCGCCGCCCACGGTCTCGTAGTAGCCGAACCGGTCGGAGCCGAAGGTGAAGTTGTTCATGCATCCCTGGGAGGCCGCGGCCACACCGAATGCTTTCAGCACCACGTCCACCACCCGCTGGGAGGTGAGCACATTGCCCCCCACCACGGCGGCATCCGGCGCCGGATCGAGCAACGATCCTTCGGGGATGTGAAAGGTAATGGGAATCAGGCACCCATGGTTCAACGGCAGATCCTTTTCGACGAGACACCGCAGGGAATAGAGCACCGCCGACTTGGTCACCGCCCTGGGCGCGTTGCAATTGCCCCAGATCTGGGGACCGGTGCCGGAAAAGTCGAAGACCGCAGAGCCGTCCCGCCGGACGATGGTGAGCGCCAGGACGATGGGGCTGCCGTCGTCCATAAAGTCCACCGCGTCCACCGTGTCCACTTCGTCCATCCCCTTGCTTTCCGACAGGGCCGTCAGGCTGGCGCGAACCGCCTCCTCGGCGGCGTTCTGGACATGCTTCATATACGCCTGAACCACATCCAGCCCATAATGATCCACCATCTCCAGAACCAGTTCGATCCCCTTCTGATTGGCCGCCGCCTGGGCCTTGAGGTCGGAGATGTTGTCCGCCAGAATCCGCGTGCCGTAAATGGCCGGCCTCCCCGGCATGGGGGTGATCCGGCCCGGCGCCCTCAGCAGATCGGCGATCCCTTCCTCCTGGAAGACCCCGTTTTCCACCAGTTTGAAGGATTCGATGCAGGCCCCTTCCTCCTGGATGTACCGGGAATTGGGCGGCATGGAACCGGGCGAAATTCCGCCGATGTCGGCATGGTGCCCCCGGGCCGCCACCCAGAAGATGATGTCGCCCTTCCTGAACACCGGCGTGATGACCGTAATGTCAGGCAGATGCGACCCGCCGGCGGCCGGATGGTTGGAGACCAGCACGTCGCCGGGGGACAGCTCGCCCTTGCGGCGCCGAATCTGCTCCTTCACCGCCTCGCTCATGGCGCCCAGGTGGACCGGCAGATGGGGCGCGTTGGCCACCAGTTCGCCCTCCGGGCCGAACAGGGCGCAGGAAAAATCGAGCCGCTCCTTGATGTTGGTGGAGATGGAGGTCTTCTGGAGCATCCGCCCCATCTGCTCGGCGATGGACATGAAGAGGTTGGAAAAGATGGAAAGCTGTACCGGATCCACCTCGACGCCGACCTTCCGGGCGCCCCCCTCCCCCACCGTGACGGCCACGTCGCCCCACTCGGTGAACTCAGCCCGGCACCCCGGCTCCACAAGGATGGTGGAGGTGTCCTGCATGAGGATGGCCGGCCCATCGATGACGTGGCCAGCGCCCAGGTCGTCGGTCCGGAAAATGGCCGTTTTTTGCCATCCGCCCTCGAAATAGCAGGGGACCACGGCGGCCGGTTCGGGATCGCCGCTCGCTTCCGGGGCCCGGATTCCCTTGAGACCGGCCGTCTTCCCCTCGGATCGGACCCGCAGATCGTCCACCAGGATGGCCCGATCCGTCAGGACGAAACCGAATTCCCGCCGGTAGACCGCCTCGAAGGCCGCGGCATAATCGCCGTCCTTCGATCCCGGGATCATGATGGCCGTGTCCGTGCCCTGGTACCGGAGGTTGAGATACCGCTGGCTCGCGATGTTTTCGGCCGAAAACCCCTGGGTTGCCAGCTCGGCCTCGGCCTCTCCCTGGAGAGCATCCAGTTCCCGGTTCAGATCGGCCAGGGCGTCGTCGCCATAGACCGCCGCCGACGGCTTCCGCCGCTCGGCGACCACGTCGGCCATGCCCATGCCGTAGGCCGACAGGATGCCGGAAAACCGGTGGATGAAGATCCTGGAAATCCCCAGGGACCGAGCGATGGCGCAGGCATGCTGGGGACCGGCCCCGCCGAAGGTGGCCAGAACGTGCTCCTCGATGTCGTAGCCCCGCATGACCGAAATTTCACGGATGGGCCGCACCATGGCCTCGTTGGCCACCCGGAGAAACCCCAGGGCCACGTCTTCAGGCATCATGGGGGGTCGGTTTTCGGCGGCGTAGGCCGCGTTGATCTCCTGGGTGAGCGATTCGAAGGCCGTCCGCGTCGCTTCCAAATCCAGGGGCTGGTCCTCGGTCTCGCCGAAGATCTTGGGAAAAAAATCGGGCTGAATCCGCCCCAGCAGGAGGTTGGCGTCGGTGACGGCCAGGTACCCGCCCTTCCGGTAGCACACCGGCCCCGGATGGGCGCCCGCCGATTCCGGCCCGGCCGCCAGCATGCCGTGTTCGAAGAACAGGCGCGACCCGCCGCCGGCGGCCACGGTCTTGATGTGGAGCTGGGGGGCCTGGATCCGGACCCCGGCGGTCTCGGTTTCGTGGACCAGCTCGTACCCGCCGCCGAACCGGGAGACGTCCGTGGAGGTGCCGCCCATGTCGAAGCCGATGACCGGCTGGCCGGTCTCCCGGTTGTAGGTGGTCATGGCGTAGCCCACCACGCCCCCGGCCGGTCCCGACAGGATGGCCCGGGACCCGGTGAAATCGTCGGCCTGGGCCAGCCCGCCGTCCGATTGCATGAAGAGCAGACCGGTGTCGGACAGCCGATCCGAGAATTTGCCCCGGAAGCTGTCCAGGTATTTGCGGATGTGGGGGGTCAGGTAAGCGTCGGTCATGGTGGTGTCGCCACGGGCCACCAGCTTCACCATGGGCATGACTTCGGACGAGAGCGACACCTGAGAGAATCCCATCTTCCGGGCCAGTTCGCCCACCGCTTTTTCGTGTTCGGGCCAGGCATAGGCGTGCATGAAGACCACGGCGAGGCTCTGGATGCCGTTGTCCAGCAACGCCTGAAATTGAGGGCGAAGAGCCTCGATGTCGGGTTCCTTGAGCACCGCCAGCCGCTCGCCGGTCACGCCCTCCACGATGGGCGCGTCTCCGGTCGCCGCCTCCGGCCCCAGAATGCGGAGCCGCTCATCCACCTCGATGACCGTTTCGTAAAGCAGGTCCCGCTTCCGGATCTCCAGGTCGAAGATGTTGGGCCGGTCCTGGTTGCCGATCTGCAGAATATCCCGGAACCCTTTGGTCACCACGAGGGCGCACCGGGCTCCTTTCCGCTCCAGCAAAGCATTGGTGGCCACCGTTGTACCCATGCGGATCCATTCCACGCCCTGGGCGTCGAAATTCTCCTTGGGCAGCGACTTCCCCGACACCGCCGACAGCACCCGGCGAATCCCCTCCCGGGGCGCGTCGGCGTAGTTGTTGGGATCTTCGGACAGCAGCTTGACCACCATATAGCCGGGCTCGGCGGGAATTTCCGCGTAGATGTCGGTGAAGGTGCCGCCGCGGTCGATGGAGAAGCGGAGTTTTTGGGGGTCGGGCATTGGGTCATCCCTTTGTTTGTTTAAATCAGGGTTTCAATCCAGGATTTCATAATAATCCTCGTTGCGGGCATCCCCGACGAACATATACCCCGGCGCGTGAGTGACCGCGATGGGCAGTTTGGCCTGGAGCAGCGCGTTTTGCGGGGTCACGCCGCAGGCCCAGAAGACGGGGATCTCGCCGGGGAGGATGTCCACGGGGTCGCCGAAATCCGGCTTTCCAATGTCGGAGATGCCGATCAACTCCGGATAGCCGACATGTACCGGCGCGCCGTGGACCCCGGGGTAATGGGCCGTGATGATGCATGCATCCACCACCCGTTCCGCCGGGATGGGACGCATGGAGACGACCATTTCACCCTTGAATGGTTCGGCGGAGGCCAAGGGAATGTTGGTGGTGTACATGGAGACGTTCTTCTTTTCCTCGATGTGGCGCAGCGGGATGCCGGCTTTGATCAGGGCATCTTCGAAAGAGAAGCTGCACCCCAGCAGGAAAAACACGAAATCATCTTGATAGAACTCACCGATACCCTTAACCTCTTGACTCGGAACTCCGTCCACGAAGATTTTATACCGGGCGATGCAGCGTTTAAGGTCCGCGCCGTCGGCCAGCGCGGAGGTCAGGCTTGAGTTCGGGCCCACCTTTTCCAGCAAAGGACACGGCTTGGGGTTCTGCTTACAAAATTGCTCGAAATCATCGGCGTATTCACGGGGCAGGGCCACGAGATTGGCCTGCACGTTATCGGGGCAATAGCCGGCCGTGGGGGCGTCGAATTCCCCCCGCTCGATGGCGGCCCGCAATTCGTTGGCGGTCATAAAAATCCTCAATTGATCATTCGCGCCAGAACCAGCGCGAGGTCGGGGTAAATCAGCAGGATGATGACCATCAACATCATCATCACGACGAACGGCACGCTGCCCACCATGACGTCGGTGATGCTGCCGCTGCGTCGAATGCCCTGGACGACGTAAATGTTCAACCCCACCGGCGGCGTGATCAGCGCCATCTCGATGAGCAGGATGAGCAGCACGCCGAACCACACCGGGTCGAATCCCATTCCGATCACCACCGGGGCGATGATTGGGATCGTGATCACCATGAGCGACAGGGTCTCGACGAAAAATCCCAGCACGATATACAGAAATACAATGCTGATCATGGTCTGCATAGGCGACAGGCCCAGTCCGTTGATGAACGCGGTCAGCCTGGCGGTCAGCCCCACCGACGCCAGCACGAAATTGAGAAAATAGGCGGCCAGCAGGATGAGCATGATCATGGCGGTGGTGCGCATGGTCCCTTCCACTACTTCCCGGAGCATCGTCCAGCTCACCTTGCGGTAGACGGCCGCCAGCCCAAGAGCGGTCAAAACCCCCAGGGCGGCGCTTTCAGTCGGGGTGGCGAAACCGGCGTAGATCGAGCCGATGACGATGAAAAAAATCAGAAAAACGGGCAACAGTTCCTTCAGGCCCGTCAGCCGTTCGCGCCAGGTGGCGCTCCGACGGTCGCTGCCCAAAGCAGGGAAAATGGTGCATGCCGCCGCGATGACAACGATGAACAAGACCGACAGCAGCAATCCGGGAACGATCCCCGCCAGAAAGAGGCGGGGGATCGACGTGTTGGTCAGAAACCCGTATACGATCAGGTTGATGGAAGGCGGAATCAGAATGCCGAGGGTGCCGCCCGCGGCGATGGAGCCGGCGAACAACCCCTCGTTATACCCGTGGAGGCGCGCCTGGGGCAACGCGACGGTGGAGATGGTGGCGGCGGTGGCCACGCTGGAGCCGGAGGTGGCGGAAAACATGGCCGACGTGGCGATGTTGGCGTGCATCAATCCTCCCGGAAGCCATGACAGCCATTTATCCAGCGCGCTGTACGTGCGCTCCGCGATCCCGGCCCGCAGGAGAATCTCGCCGAGGAGAACAAAAAGGGGGATGGCCAGCAGCAGGAAATCGGTGCTGGCGCCCCACGATATCTCGCCGATGGCTCGATACAGCGGAAACGAAGAAAAGACGCTGCCCAGGGATATGCCCAGCATGGCGAGCGTCGCGGCCACGGGAATGCTCAGCACGAGAAAGGCGAGCAGGACGACCAGTGCGAAGGTAATCGTCATGATGCCGCCTTTCCCGGCGCCGCGCCGGTCCCTTCGGCCATCCCCTCGCCAATTTCCTCTCCAATCTCCTCGCCAATCTCCTCGCCAATCTCCTCCTCGAGGGTCGATGCGCCGCCCAACCGCAGGGCCCCGCCGATGTCCCGGGCCGCGAGGCGCTCGATATAGCCCGCGATCAGGATGATGATGGAAACGACAAAAAAGAGAAGCCCCAAAGCCCACAGAAACTGCGGAATCCAAAGCGGGGTCCGGAGCGGCGTGTTGGCGGCGGCGCCCCGCTGAAACGAGGTGGCAAAGACAATGACGGCGAACCACGCCAGCGTGGAAATGTAGCCCAGGAGCATGGACAGGGCCAGGATGTCGAAAACCGGCCGGGCCTTCACCGGCAGCCGCATATAGGCGACGTCGATGCGGATGTGAGCCTTGCGATACAGGGCGAAGGAAAGGCTCCACGCGGTGCTGACGGCGAGCACATAACTGGATATCTCGTCGGCGCCGCCGATGGATACCGAAAAGAGCTTTCGCAACAACACTTCCACGGCGATGAGAAAGGATGCGAAAAACAGCAGCGCCCCCCCTACCCAGACGCCATATCGGGAAATCGTATCGTTAAGCCTCACGATGGCTTGCATCAACCTCACCTCCGGGAAAAAACCTTCTATCCTGAAAGCCGGGTCTCGCCGGGCGACCGCTCAGACGGACGCCCGGCGATGCGGCGTCTATTTGACCGCTTTGAGGCCCGTCACCTCGCCAACGGTGTCATTCCAACGTTTGACCCATTTTTCATCGACAGTGGAGGCCCAGCGGGGCAGGACCTTTTCGGTGAGCATCTTCCTGGCCAGTTCGATGTCGCCTTCGCTGATTTTGCCCAGCTTCATCTGATTCGGCTCGCCGAAATCGCAATCCCCGGTCCCGGTCAGGCAAACGAACCCCTGCTGGGTTTCATAATCGTTGGCCTTCCACACGGCATCTTCCAGTTCGTTTTTGGCGAGGTCCAGCAGTTTTTGCTGTTCGCTTTCGTTGAATCCGTTCCAGATGTCCATGCTCATGCCCGTCACCACATGGTCCCATCCCCCGACCGGGAGCGGATAGAGGAATTTGGCGACTTCGCCCCATCCGGCGGAGTATCCGGACAAGCTGCCGGTGACGGCGCAATCCACCACGCCCCGTTGCAGCGACTGGGGCACTTCGCTGAAGGCCAGCGTAACGGCCGTGGCCCCCACAGCGTCAATGAAATCCCCCGTGGTGCGGCCGCTGGCCCGGACCTTTTTACCTTTGAGGTCCCCCAGGGATCCGATTTCCTCGTTGCAGAAGATGACTTGGGCCGGATACGGCGCCACGCTGATCAGCTTGGCGCTGAAGGTCTTCTGCATGACCTCGTCGAGAACGGGCTTGTAGGCCTCGGCGACTTTCCGGGCCGTTTCGATCTCCGGCGCCAGGGCCGGCAGGTCGAGTCCCGCCAGAACCGGTTCGTCCGCCACGACGTAATCGGCCACGGTGGCGCCGACGCCAAAGAGCTTCATGCCGAGCAGGCGGAACACCTCCGCGCCCTTCATCCCCATCTGGTCGAAGGAGGTCACCTCCACATCGACGCCGGGAAACGCGCCGGGCACTTTCTCTCCCCAGAACGGTTTCTCGAAATTCTTGTACAGGCTCAAACTGCTCCAGCTCCCAACATACTTGATGCTGCTGGGCGCGGCGGATGCGGTCGAGACGAATGCTGCAACGAGAAGAACAACGGCGAGAATCGATACTCTTTTCATGGTGGGACCTCCTTTTAAATTGGGTTGGAATTGTTGCGCAAACCACAAACCATTCCTATCGCTGGCTTTGCATTGTCTGAATCAACGGAATGCCATTTGTTCCGACCGGAATGTAAACAGTTGTATGATTAGGCGATTCAGCCATCTTCAACTGGGCCTGGATGGCCTCATGCTGCAAATAATTGGGGGTCAACGTCGCATTGATGATTTTCTGGGCCTCCGCGATGCCCCGGGCCTCCTCGATGCGAATTTCGGCGTCTCGCTTCATGATTTCTTTTTGGGTTTCTTTTTCCTCGAGAAGCTGTTGGGCGGCCAGCTTTTTCTCCACCGCATCGGAAACCACTTTGGGATAATTGATATCCCCGACCACGACGCTGATCAGTTGAAAGGGCGTGTCTTTCACATATCCGGAGAGCTTCTCCTCGACGGCGTCCGACACGACCGACCGGTTTTCTTTTATTTCTTTGCTCGTATAGGGTTGGACGACTTCTCTGACGTACGTTCGCAGGGGTTTTTGAAGAAACCGTTCATACCATTTTTCCCCGCCGTATTTTTCGACGATGTCCTTCACCGTGTTTTTCTTTACCGCGATCACGGAATGGAAACTGAAACTGATGTTCAGATCGTCCTTTGTCATGATCTTGAAGGATTCTTTGTAGGTGTTGGGGCGGGTGTCGATATTAATCACGTTGTTTCGCAATACGGACAAACCGAAGTTTCCTGGGCCGGTGATGGTCCCTTTGAAACCGCCTTTTCCCAAAAACCGGGGTTTTTCATAGACATAGCCTTCGTGGCCCGCGGGGGTGAAGGGGTTGGAGCAGCCTGTGAAAAGAATGCCGGCGGCGACGAACATTATGAGTGGTAAAATGATCTTTTTCATAGAGTTGTCAGATATCATAGGGGTTGTTTGAAACGCGCCGATTTTAGTTTAAGCAACCGCGTATCCGGTATGTTGTCGGACATCAGGTTCATGAAATCCAAGAACAATTTTATCCTTTGGAACGCCTTCTTGTTCCAGTTCAATAGCGATGCCGTCCTCAGTGCCGTCTCTTTGAATCCAGATTAAACCATCAATAATGTCTAGGTGAACAACGCATCCGTGGATACGTCTTACGTTGTCCCATCCCAATGACATGACAAGATAACGGTCATTGGTTCGATCAAGAATAATTTCATTTTCAATTTTCCCATTGGCATAAGAAATGGTCACATAATTTTTTAATACTTTTTCAATAATATCTCGATAGTTGTTCAGGGTATCCATTTTATGATCTCCTCTGTTTTTTGATTAAAAACAATAAGCCGGACACGCTGATTTTCAAGCAAAAGTTCTCCTAAAGGTTCTTCAAAAAGATCTATAAACACAGCCTGGCGTATGGCAAGGTATAATATCCGGTCTGGTTCTTTGCGTTTTAAAATGTCGTGATACAGCACATATTGACCAAGAGCGTCTCTTAGGTCTTTGATTATTGAAGCGCCGACAAAGCTTTTGATTTCAACGGCTATTTTACGCCCTTTCTTCTCGGCTGCAAGTATTTTTTCAGCTCCAATATCCGCATACATGTCTTTTTTGCCCCATTTCAAAGTCAATGGATCGTGTGTAATCGTCCATTTGTCTTTTATCAGAGCGTTTTTAACATGGTTGTGATAAATATCTTTTACAGGCATGGGTTCCTATTTATATTCTTTTCAATTTGTCAATGTTATCCGATGCTTTTTGGTATTTGTTCATGAGCAGCAGCCCCCCCGGCAGCCGGTAGAGCCAGGGGACCAGTCCCCGGAACAGGGCCTCGGAGATGCCGGAGTGAAACAACACCTCCCCCATGAGGATGAAGAGCGGCAGGGCCACCAGCTCCCACTGGTTGATCGTGGCCCAGACCGACGAGGCCATGTTGTTGCCGGCGGGCAGAAAAGAAAAAAACTCCATCCCGATCAACCCGACGAGGAAGAGGGAAAAGCCGATCCAGATCCCGGCGCCCAGGGTGACGACCAGGGCGCCGAAGATGATCAGGCACATGAAGAGGGTGTGTCCATCCATAAAGAATCAGTCTTCTTTCGTCTCGTCCGGGTCGATTGCGGTTTCGGATTCAGGAGAAAAGGCTCGCTTCCCGGCCTTGAGGGTTTCGGCCACGAGCTGAAGGAGGAAGGTCGCGGCCCCGATGATCATGACCCCCTGGGGAATCCACAGGGGCGTGGCGGTGAGAGTCCCGGAGGTGGAGCCATACCGCCAGGTGGCCTCGGCCATGAGATAGAGGTAATAGAGCAGGTAGCCCATCACGCCGGTGGTGACGGCCGCGGCCGCCAGTTCCAGGAAGGCCGATAACCGGGGCGGAAGGAAGGTGAGGCCCAGGGTGATACGGATGTGGCCGCCCTCCTTTAGGGTATACCCGCCCCCCAGGAAAATGATGGCCGCCAGGCCATAGGCGGAATATTCGTCGGCGATGAGGGTGGTCACCTCCAGGGTGTTCCAGAGGGTGATCTCCACCAGCACCAGGAGCGTCATCAACCCCAGGGTCACGGCGGAAAGCCCCGCCATCCAGTCGTTGAGTCGGTCGATCCCGCGGATCAGCCCGTTCATCCCATCCGTCCTTTCATCGTCGCTATCCCTGCGGCAGTTCCAGTATTCGCCAGCCGTTTCGTTTCAAAGGATCGGTCTGATCCGGCGGCGCGTTGGTCAGCAGCACCCGTTCGTCGGCCTCGCCGATTTCCGGAATATTCGGCGCGTCGGTCAACCCGGAGAAATCCCGGGGCGCGTAGGGGGAAAGCTTCCCGATCTCCAAGCGATCAGACCAGGAGTGAACCCGCCCCTTTTCCGTGAGCAGCGCGAATTGCGTGTACCGCGCCGACGTCAGGTTCGCCAGCCGCTTCCCGACCTGGCCCCATGCGGCCCGCATGGGATAGGACGTGTCCACCGCCACCGCGATCCGTCTGGGATGTTTTGTCAGATAGGCGTGGTATCCCCCCGACAATCCTCCGAACACCAGCAGAGCCAGGGCCAGCCATACCGCAAAAGGTTTCATGTCCGCTCCTCGGCCTCTCTCCGCGATTCGATCCCGGCGATCCGCCTACATCTGCGCATTCAACAACGCCCCGATCTTGTAGGCGATCTCCCCTTCCCCGGCGTTGAGGCTGGCGGCCTCCACCAGGGACGACACCCGCTTCAGCTCGTCGATGTTGGCCTCGTAGCCGATGGTGTAGGTGGGAACGTTCAACCCCCGGATCAGCTCGTCCATGTCCCCGAAATTCAACCCCTCGTTGGTTTCGCCGTCGGTGAGGACGAACAACAGGGGCTTCACGTTCGGGTTTCGCTCTTTCGCCGCCGCCAGCCGTTGCAGCGAGACCGCGATGCCGTCGTACATGGCGGTGCGCCCCTCGGCCGCCATGTCCTGCACCGCCGCGTGGAACGCCGCCTTGTGGTTGAGGTCGAATTGTTTAATGGGCAGGATCACGCTGACCCGCTGGCTGAAGACCACGATGCCGATGCTGTTTTCCGGGGAGATGAACTCGGCGCCGTCCAGCAAGGCCGTCTTCAACCGGCTCAACCGGGTTCCCCGCATGGAACCGCTCACATCGCACAGGAAGACGGCGGCGATGGGACGGCCGGCGTCCTTTTTCTCCTTCCAGACCTTCTGGGCCTGGACCAGGATCTCGCCGGGGGGCGCGTCAAAGGGTGGCGTGTACTGGATATCCGGATTGAAGCCGTATTCGGCGGCCAGTCTGGCGTATTTCCGACCGTCCGCGAAGTCGCCGAAAGCCGTCAGCACTTCCATTTTGTCGGGGCTAACGTCGCCCACGGCATACAGCGGGTTGTCGTGCCGGATGCCGAAGGGGATGAACTCATAGCCGGATTTCAAAACAGGCGTGTTGGCGAAGGTCTGATATTCCATGACAAAGGCGTCCAGGGATCCTTCGTTCATGACGGAATCGCGCATCTGGAGCGTGGTCAGGGCCACGAACGGGACCCCCCGCTGGAAGCTCTCAAAGGAACTGACCACCTCGGGGGTGAGCATGGCCGCCGGGTCCCCTTGGGCGAAGGTCGCCAAAACGGTCACCAGGAAATTGAGGCCGGTGCTGCTGGCAAAAGGATTGGTATATCCCATGACCAGCTTTCCCTGGACCACGGCGTCGATAATGTTCGGCACGTCGAGATCGCCGTAGGCCGCGCGCAGCTCCCCGGCCACCGATTCCTTCATGACGATGCCCGCGATGTTGCCCACCATCAGTTCCCGCACCGGGATCGTTTTCACGCCGTGGGCCTCCACCATCCGGACCCAGAGATGGTTGGATGGGGAAAATCCGTCCGGGAGATATTTCCGGGCCGCGATGTAGTCATGCCCCGTGCCCGAAGCGATCTTCCGGATGGCGATCTTGCCGCGCCGGCCGTCGCTGAGCGCATGGTTCCGGGCATTGAAGTCGTTGGCGATCTCCACTATGATGCCGTCGATCCCCTCCCCCGACTTTTCGGTGGACGTGAAAATCTCCGCCACCACGTCGCCGCCGGCGCGGGGCGGATCCACCACCAGGGGGAACTGGCCGATGTCCGGCAGGTTTTTCTTGAGATCCCGGCTCGCGCCCAGTTGCAGGTTGGCGCGGCGCTGGACGTAATTTTCCGTGGGCCGGATGTCGTCCACCTCGTCCGCCAGTCGGGCCACGGCTTTTTCATAGGTCATGGAGCCGCCCAGGAGGCGCCCGCCCATCAGGAATTCATAGGCATAATACCCGCCGCCGGCCAGCAACCCAACCACGATGATGAAACCGATGAGCTTTTTAAACATGATGCACCTCCTTCATGGCGTCCTGGAGCCCCGCGTTGATGGCCTTGAGTTCGCCGTCGATCTCCCGTTGATCCTTGACCTGGAGGTCAAAGAGGGTCAGATTCCCCCCCAGCCGCTTGAGGGCCACGAGGGCGCCGTCCACGGACCGGGCCTGCTGTTGGAGCATCCCCTGCATGGTCCGCTGCTGCTGGTCCGTACCGAAGGTCCGTGACCGGTGGAGCAGTTCCGTGTGATTGCGGGCCAGTTCCCCCAGGTTCTGGAGCACCGCGTCCACCTCGTCGTGGAACGCCTGGGCCTTGAACTCCCCCCGGATATGGGCCGCCAGGGCCAGACATTCCAGGGACGGGGTCCGGAAGACCGGGTCGCATCCGTCCAGGAGCCGTCGCAGATCGCCCTCATCCAGTGCATCCGGGACGCCGTGATACCGCCGGCGGAACGTCTCGGACCGGCCGTAGACGATGGGCCACAGAAGCATCAGGAAAAGCCCGGCGCCGCCGGCCGCCGAGGCCACCGTCCACGGCGGCTGGAACCAGTAGACGAAACCCGCCTCCAGAACCAGGAGCGTGAATACCGCCATCCAGGTCTGGGGGGCGGTCAGCAAAACGGTGGCGATGCGCCTGCCCCTGTCCATCTGTCTTATTTCCTCCGATGGTTCGATGCGGTTAATAGTTTAGACATTTCTTAGTAGCTGATAATCTCGCAATACCGATCCAGCACTTCCTTGGCGTCCTCGCCCGCCTTTCCGGCCCATTCGGCCCGCGGTTCCTTGCCGACCGCGTTGAGTTCCTTTCGGAAGGATTTGTTGACTTCGAGGATGGTCATGCCGTTGTCCTTGAGGGTCTTGACGCTCTCCCGGTCCATGTGGCCGGCAGTTTGGTGAAAGTTATTGGGCGGGTAGTTGAGGTGCATGGGCCAGACGGTTTTGGCCGCCGCCTGGGGCGTCAGGGTGAGGACAAAGGCCAATCCGACCAGCAGAATCATCATTTTTTTCATCCCATCCTCCTTACGAATAGGGTAACAGAAAATAAATCTTTATAATGAATTCGAGCCGCATCTGTCAAGGTGTTGATTTTTCCAGTATCTCTTGAAAATCAACGCCATCAAGCCCTCCGTTTCATCAAGCGCGCCACCGACTCGATATGGAACGTGTGGGGAAAAAGGTCCACCGGCTGAACCTCTTCCACGCGGTAGATTTCCTTGAGCGACAGCAGATCCCGGGCCAGCGTGGCCGGATTGCACGACACGTAGACCATCCGGTCCGGAGCCATGGCCGTCACCCCTTTCACCACGTCCTTGTGCATGCCGTCCCTGGGCGGATCGATGATCATCACATCCGGAACGACATCCATTTCCGACAACCGCTCCCGGATATCCCCGGCGATGAAACGGCAGTTGGTCACGCCGTTCAACCGGCAATTCTTCTCCGCGTCGGCCACAGCGCTTTCCACGATCTCCATGCCGACGACCTCTTTGGCCGCATCGGACAGGAAAATGCCGATGGTCCCCGTGCCGCAGTAGAGGTCCAGTACCGTCTCGGATCCCGAAAGGGCGGCGTATCGCTTCGCGGTCTCATACAGTTTGGCGGCGCCCCGGGTGTTGGTCTGGAAAAAGGAGTTGGCCGATATCTCGAAGGTAAACGGGCCGATCCGGTCGGTCAGCGCCCGCTCCCCCGCCAGGTGGATCTCGTATTCGCCCACGGCGATGCCGGCCTTCCGGGCCGTGATATTGTTGACCACGGACACCACGTTGGGATACCGCGCCCTCAGCCTTTCGGCCAGCGGCCCCACCATTTCCCGATCCTCGGCGGCGGTGATGATATTGACCAGCCACTCGTCCCGGGCCGCCGAATGGCGCAGCATGAGAAAACGCCAGAACCCCTCGTGGCTCTTGAGCCCGTAGGGCGGCGCGCCGGACGATTTCATGTATTGCCGCGCATCCTCCAGGATCTCGTTTCCCAAAGCCGGGAAGAGCAGACATTTTTTCGTATCCAGCACCTTGTGGAACGTGCCGGGCACATGCAGGCCGATGGCGAACCCGGTATCCAGGTCGTCCCGTCCCATCTCTTCGGGCAGCAGCCACCGCCGGTCCGAGCAGGAGAATTCCATCTTGTTCC
Organism: Desulfobacteraceae bacterium; assembly: GCA_011389855.1. Lineage (GTDB taxonomy): Bacteria > Desulfobacterota > Desulfobacteria > Desulfobacterales > JAABSP01 > JAABTD01. The sequence goes on along the minus strand of JAABTM010000027.1, from coordinate 5,009 downwards.
GGTATTCAAAGATGCGGTCCGACGGCAGGGTTTCGTGGACCGGCACGCCGTGGAGCAGGGCGATGTGTTCCAGCGCTTCCGCCACATGCCGCCGTTTGTATTCGATCCCCTTTTCGTAGGCCAGGAACTGCCATTTGCAGCCGCCGCAATAGCCGCTGTATGGGCAAGGAGCGTCCACCCGGTCCGGCGACGGCTCGAGCAGCTCGGTGACGCGGGATTCGGCATAACTGCGTTTCTTTTTGAACACCCGGGCCCGCACCCGGTCGCCGGGGACGGCGCCGTCCACGAACACGGCCATGCCGTCGATTTTCGACAGCCCCCGTCCCCCGATGGCCATGTCGTCGATGTCCAGCTCGATTTCCTGCCCTTTTTTAATCGCCATAAACGTTCCTTGCTTGATTCATAAAGGTTAACTCCATATATTATGGATGCTTTTTCAAAAATCAAGGCAAGGTGCTTAGGGAAAAATGGATTCAAACAGAACCGCCGGGGGCGAACCCCTGATTTTCACGACCCCGGGAGGCCGCCTCCGGCTCCGGGGCGCGCTGCACCATCCGGGAACGAAAAAACCGCCGGTCGTGGTCGGGTGCCACGGCCTGTTCAGCGACGGAAATTCGCCGAAGCAGATCGCCCTGGCCGAAAAACTCAACGGCCTGGGGATCGCCTTTTTCCGGTTCCATCACCGGGGATGCGGGACCAGCGAAGGAAATTTCAGCGACGTGACGAGCCTGGAGGGACGGACCCGGGACCTGGCCGCCGCCGTCGGAATGTTAAGGGAACGGACCGACACCGGCGACGCCGTCGGCCTTTTCGGATCGAGCATGGGTGGGGCGGTTTGTCTTTCCGCGGCGCCGGATCTGGACGTTTCCGCCATCGTGACCGTAGCCGCCCCGGTCCGGATCATGTCCGACGATGCCGCCATGAGGGCCATCCAGCGCTCCGGCGACGGCGCCGCCGTCGATCCGGCCTTTTATCGCCGCCGTTTGACCTTCGACCTGTCCGACCGGCTCTCCCGCCTCCACCATATCCTCGTCTTCCACGGAGAGGACGACGACATCATCCCGGTCGCCAACGCCTATGAAATTCTCCAAAACGCCGGCGACCCCAAACGGTTGATCCTTCAAAAAAACGGAGACCACCGCATCAGCGATCCCGCCCACCAGGAGGAATTCATGGCGGAAGCGGTTTGCTGGTTCGGCCGATATCTGCCAGGAACCGGCCGTTGATGCAAACGCATCGGACGCGGCCGAGGCTTTCGGGCAGATCCGACGGCGGACCGTCCACCGCCGCGAAGGTCGCGGACCGCCCCGCCTTGAGCGGCCCCGCCTCCGGAAGGTTCAGCAGCTCCGCCCCATTCGTCGCGGCGCACCGGATCGCCTCCGTGATGGAATAGCCCGCCGACATCAACAACCGCATTTCTTCGATGACGCCGGCGCCATGGAACACCCCCATGCTGCCGGCATCCGTTCCCAGCGCCACCCGCACGCCCAGTTCCCTGGCCCGGGCCAGTTGCTCCAACTGGGCCTCCGCGTTCCGCCGCGCGCCGTCGGACTCCGCGCCGCCCCCCGGCAGGGTCGCCGCATAGGCGGTCATGGTTCCGGCCGTGGGAACCCAAAACGTCCCGCGATCCGCCATCCGCTTCAGATTGTCCTCACCCATGAAAAACCCGTGCTCGATGGAGCGGCACCCCGCTTCCACCGCCATGCGGACCGGTTCCCGTCCGTTGGCGTGGACCATGACGGGCCATCCCCGGGCCGAGGCCGCCCGGACCGCCGCCGCCAGTTCCTCCGCCCCGAACTGCGGGGCGGTCTCTTTCCCGAACCCGGTCAGGCTGTTGAGGCCGGAATTGACGATCTTCAAATGATCGATGGCGTCGGTCCCGGCCGAGACCGCTTCGCCCAGGGATTGCCCCTCCGCCGGGAAACGACCGATGAGCCGCCCGTACCGCCCCTTCCGATGCCAGGCCCGACCCGCCGTCCGGACCGCCAGCGGACACGCATCCCCGTGATCCAGACGGTATCGATGGACATGACCATGGTGATCCCCGCCGTCCCGCACCGCCACGACGCCGTGGGCGAGCAGGTCCCGGATGTGGCCGGAAATCACCGGCGCCATCCCGGCATAATCCGCATCGAGCTGCCATTGACGGGTTTCGGGGTCGGTGGTTCCGGACATGGAGAGATGGACATGGGCGTCCACAAGTCCAGGTAAAATCGTGCAATCGGTGAAATCCATGCCGCTTCCGGCCGCCGGCCATGACGCATCCAGCTCCGCTATCCGGCCCTCCTGGATTCGAAAGCACCCATGGCGTCGGACCGGACCACCGGCGCCGTCGATGAGCCAGCCGGCCCGAATGATCGTTTTTTTATCGCAGGCGTACATGGGGAAACGCTTTAGGCCAAGGGGAGACGCACGTCAATCCTAAAGAGCAATACCCGTGAATGAATGAGATTCAGTCGGTTTTTTTACCCGTAAAACAGCCTTCCAGGCTGTTTGAACAGGCTGGAAGGCTGTTCTACAAAGAATTCGTTCACGGGCATTGCCCTTCAGGGGGGCTCGGGAGGTTAGAGCTTACGGGGGGCATGAGGCCCTTTTTCCACTTCCAGTGCGCTTATCGATAGCCAAAATCTTCCGAGCGCCCTTTAGGGCAATATCCCCGAATGAATGAAATTCACATACCGCCAATCAGCGGAATCACTCGACGCCGGCCGCGATCATGAGGGCGCGGATGGCCTCCCGGAGGTCGATGACGCCGTCGCCGCCCACATCCCACGTTTCAACGGCCGCTCTGACGGCCCGGTCGAGTTGGCTCTGGGTGTAAAGGGTTTCGCCGTTTTCGGCGTCCTGAACCACCAGGTCGACCGGGGTGATGGAGCCGCTGTTGCCCACGATGATGCGGCCGTTGGGCGGAGACACCACGTTCAATTCCCTGCCGTCGACGAAGACCCTGACCAGCGCCATTTCACCGGACAGGGCGCCGCCTGTCTGTTCCCTGGCATGGTGGATGGGGATGTCGATGACGTAGTGGTCCTGGCTGTTGAGGCCGTCGGCATCCTCCGCGGCCGGCTCAAAATCGGAGCCGTCGGCGCGGGACACTTTGAAGCTGAAGTCGTCGTCGGCGACGTGGGCGGTTCGGGCCGTGCGGATATTGTCGGCGCTCCTTACCTGAACGGAGTTGATCAATGTCACGGTCCCCCCGATTCTGGCTGGATTGGGCGGGAGCGGCCAAACGATGGCGGGGAAGACCAGGAGACTGGCTGCAACCAAGGCGAACAAACGCTGAATCGACATTCCCGGAGGTCCTTTACCTTTTGAAGTTGGCGGTTTATGAACCATAACAATACCGCCAGCCTATGCCGATTACAAAAACCGGTCAATGGGGATAAAAAGGTATTAGGACCGTAGGGTTTTTCCTATTCTGGAATGGACTTTTGAAGCATCGAAAAAAGCACGGGTCACCGCGCCGCCCGGCTCAGGGCGTAGACCGCCTCCACCAGATCGATCCGGTTGTTTCCGTTAACATCGGCCGCCTCCAAATCGGGGCGAAGGCCCGGATAGCCCACCTGGATCCCGGACAGGATTTTCAACGCAAGGATGACGTCCTTGAGGTCCACGACCTCGTCGTAGTTCAGGTTCCCCTTGTCGGGATCTTCGTCGGGATGATCCCTTGCATACTCCGCCCTGACGGATATGGAAACAACCGGCCGTTGGGGATCGTTGGAATAAATGGTGATCTCGCCGGTATTGCCGGTGCTGTTATTCAGGGCATTCCAGTCCGAAACATAGATGTTCAGGGATTTCTGGCCGCCCGGTGAAATGGGCGAAAGCCGGGATGGAGAAAACGCCAGCCAGCCGGGCTGGTTGGACTTGATATCGGACACGATGAGGTCCGCGTTCCCGGAATTGCCGATGGCGACGAACTCGCCGACGCCGTCCACGTAGACCCCCGACGCCGACGCCGCATAGCCGCCGAACCGCGTTTCGTCCGTTACGTCGTTGTAGGCGATGCGGAAATAACCGTTTTCTCCCCACCCGTCGCCCCAGCTGTTCTTTACCTTAAAATATTTCTGGAGGTCGTTATAGCCCACTACCAATACGGCATGGCCCTGCCGATCTGAAATGTAATCGCCCTGAAAATCGTAGATGCCGCCCTTGTATCCGTTTCCCTCGAAGGTGCCGTCATCGGGCACCAGCATATACACGATCAGGGGGCCGTTTTGCAGGGCCAGTTTAATGTCGTCCACGGTGGGGTCTTTCCCCCAGAGGCCCATGGCCGGCGTGTGTTCCCCAATTTTGATCAGGTAGTCGGGCTTTTCACATCGATCCTCGCAGCCGCTGTCCCGGGCGATATAGGGATGACACGCTTCCGAAGAGACGCCGTTTTGATTGACGTAGCGCAATGCGTCGAAATACCAGCCCCCGTCGCACCCATCCTCGACGCCGCTGCACGACAGAAGCGACTGTTCGGAAAGATCGTCGGCGTCGGAAATCCCCGCCTGATTGATCAGGTTTTCCACCAGGGCCGTCGTGGCGAACGCCCAGCAGGAGCCGCACCCGCCCTGGGATTTGACGGGACTGTCGTATTGGCTCCAGTCCACGGCCGACGGAAGCGCGTCCGCGATGGGTTTCGACGGCGGATTGACCCGCTCGGCCCAATATTTCCGGACCGCTTCGGGAGGGACGATGCCAGACGCCACGGCGTGGGCGATGTCGCCGTCCTGGCCATCATCCGACCGCTCCTCGATCCCCGGCGGCGGGGCGAGCTTGTACAACGTCACGGAAGAATGAGAGATATCGATTTGGGGCACATTGGCTGTCCTGGAATGGCCATAGGCGGCGACGGGAGAACCGTCCCTAACCCCTATCATGAACCGGCCCGCCGCCCCGTCCTCGTCCGCGGCCACGCGCCATCCCAGCCGGTCGCCGGTTCGGCCGTCGGTGGGCGTCAGCATCTCCACCTGTTCCCAGCCGGACGCCTTTTTTTCAAAAATGTAGGCCGCGCCGGAATC
>JAABTM010000528.1 GCA_011389855.1 Desulfobacteraceae bacterium | reverse complement strand
TAGCCGGTTTTGGATGATTGAGCCTGGGGTTTCAACCCAAGGCGGCGCGGCCAGGGCGTTGAACTTTTATTGGGACCTTCATTTTCGAAAATCACCTAAGGGTATAAATAATAGGTCTTGCTCAACTCGACAAACTCCCGGAGGTCCTCCCGCCAACCCGCCGCCAATGTTTCGATATCTTCACCCCTTTCGATGGTCTCCCGGATTTTTGGATCGCCGGCGATCAGATCGAAGGGCAACTTTTCGTATTCGTATTCGTAGGGCGGCGCCTTCCACTGGAAATCTTCGGCGTTCAGATGGCGTATCGCCTTCAGCAGTTTCAGGCTGACGGTGTAAGGTCTGTAACTGCGTCGATCCTGAATATGGATTTGGAATCCCCGACACAGGTCTCCCGCCCATTTGTTGGCGGTCGGCTCGAAAGCGACCGGGCGAAGGATGATCCCCGGTTGTTCCCGCCCGCCAACGGCCTTTAGCGTTTTTTCCGTATCGATAAAAGGCGCGCCGAACAGTTCAAAGGGCTGGGTCGTGCCGCGTCCCTCTGAAAGGTTGGTCCCTTCCCATATCACCTGGCCCGGATATACGCATGCCGCCGTCGGCGTCGGGAGATTGGGGGAGGGCGGTATCCAGGGAAGGCCGGTTTGATCGAAATACATGGCGCGGCGCCATCCTTCCATGGGAACAACCTGGAGATCGCATCCGATGCCGAAGCGGTCGTTGAACAGGCGCGCCAGTTCGCCGATGGTCATGCCGTGGCGCATGGGAATCGGGTATCGGCCGACAAAGGAAGCATAGTCCGGTTGCAGGAGATTGCCTTCGACGGTTTCCCCTCCGATGGGGTTGGGCCGGTCGAGAACGATCACTTTTTTCCCGGAGCGCTTCGCGGCCTCCATGCAGTAAGACAGGGTGTAAATGAAGGTGTAGACCCGGGTTCCGGCATCCTGGAGATCCACCAGGAGGATGTCGATGAGGTCGAGCATCTCCCCGGTCGGGCGTCGGGTCTCGCCGTAAAGGCTGAATACGGGAATATCGAGGACCGGGTCCATGATGTGATCGGACTCGATCATGTTGTCCTGCTTTTCGGCGAAAAAACCGTGTTGGGGGGAGAAAAGGGCGGTCAGTCGCCCCGGGAACCGCCTGTTGACGGCGACCCGCGAATGTTGGAGATCGGAATCGACCGACGCCGGATTGCAGAGCAGTCCCAGACGGGCGGACTTCCCGATTTCGACGCGGGACCCGAGGAATACTTCCAGGCCGGTCCGGACGGCCATGGCCTTAAATCCGTTTCCAGGGCTTCAGGCCGTCTTTGATCTGGCGATAGCGTTCCGGGTCGTCGGTCTTGATCCGCCGGACAAATTCCAGGAAAAAGGAAAGAAACACCGCGAAGAAAAAGGCAACGAAAACGGAGAGGATGCAGATGATGGACCGTTTCGGCGCCACTTTTTTGTCCGGATCAGGGACGATGGGCGGATCGACGACCTGGAAGCTGAAATATTTCTGAGCCCTTGCAAAGGTTTCTTTTTCGATTTCCTTTGCCAGCATGTTGTAGATTTTTTCTTTCAGCAGGGCGTCGCTGGTGCGATCCAGTTGCTCCGTGAAAAACCGTTTGTTTTCATTGGCGTCGTGGAGCACCTCCGCCCGCAATGTTTCACTGAGTTCCTTGATGTAATATTCGACCCATTTTTTGGCTATTTCCGGATTTTTGTGTTCGATGCCGACGGTCAGGGTTCCTTTTTCCGGGTCCGAGTTGACTTTGAGCATGCCGTCCTTGACGGCTTTCAATCCATCCTGCAGGGTCGGCGGCTCCTCCACCTCGGCGTTCCAGTCGCCTTTTTCTTCGTTCCACTCCTCCTGGAATATGGTGGGCATGAGATCGTACTTGTTGATGATCTTCAGCGTCAATTCCCGGCTGTTGAGCACGACTTGCAGTTTTTCCAGGCTGCCGCCCCCTCCGATGCCGAGCTGACCGGCCATCATGCCGCCCAGCCCCCCGAGCGAGGGGATGGACGGGCCGCTTTTTTCCTCTTCCCGGGGGGTGAGGGTCGCTTCGGACCGGTAAATATTTTCCAGGCCGAGACTGTAGAAGACCGCGCCCGCGCCGGCGAGGATCACAAAGAAAACGATCAAAAACTTATGCCTGAGCAACACAAGGAAAAGATCGAGAAGATTGATCTCGTCTTCTTCGGCTGCCTGGATCGCCGGTCCGTCTTTCGCGGGAATCAACTTTACCGTCGATTCATCCGTCTGGGTGGGTTTCATCGTCATATGCTGCTTGCGCTCCCGACCTCTAAAACAACGCCGCGGTCACACCGGCGGTGGTGGCGATTTGATAGAGGATTTGCGTGATGTCCTTGGTGTCCCGCATCCAGTTGGCCCGAACCAGCTTCTCCGGCACCAGAACCGTGTCGCCCGGGTAGAGTTCGATGTTCTCGAATCGTCTCCACCAGGAGCGTTCCCGCATCTTGCTCACCACTGTTCCGTCGCTGCGGATC
>JAABTM010000229.1 GCA_011389855.1 Desulfobacteraceae bacterium | reverse complement strand
GGCGCTGGACGCCGGCGTCGTCGATCCCAAGGACCTTCAGGTGGAGACCCTCCTGAAACTCAATGTCTACCTGGCCTTCGCGGACAACGAGAGAGGCCGGAAGTTGCGCGGGATTTTCGACGACCGGATGGCGGAGCTGGTGAAAACCGGCGAGTTGAAGCCGCTGTATGAAAAGTGGGGGATGCGGTACCCGTTCTAATCTCAAAAACCCGGATCTCCCTCGCCGGTTCGTTCGCCAACGGCCCGCCGTTACAGGGAGTCTTTCGCGCCCTTTCTCCCCACCGGGCAGACAAACTCGCACTTTCGGCAGTATTTGGTCAGCACTGGCGCGCCGTCGTCGGTCTTCCTGCTATCAGAGATGTCCTTCTCCATTCGGATGTTGCAAAGGCCCCGATTGTACGAGCCGTCCCTGGCCGGCAGATCGGCGGCGTCCTGGATGGCGGTCAACCCCGGGACTTTTTCGCCCATGGCGTTTTCCGGGCATACCCTCCTGCAGAACACCTTGCAGTCCGCGCAGGGATCGAAGGCGACGGGGCCGGTGGGCGCAATCTCGGCGTCGAGAAACAGGGCCCTGAGCCGGACCCTTGGACCATACTCCGGGGTCACGAGCATGTTGTTTTCCCCGATGCACCCCAAACCGGCCAGCGCGGCCGCATCCTTAAGGAACACGCCGCCCTTTTCGACATAATAGTGCAGGGGGTGGGTGTTGACATTCAGGTCGGTTTCAATCTGTTGCCGGGTCCGTTTGATGATGGCCATCAACATCCGGTTGCCGGAAGTTCCCTTTCCGTCCCACCAGTCCAGCAACGGCAGGTCTTTAGGGTGCGACAGGGCGACCACGAGCACGGATTTCACCGAATCCGGCCAGTTGAACAATTGATCATACGGCAGGGCTTCCCCGTCTTTGACGGTTCCGACCCCTGAATAGTCCCCCATTTTGGTGTATATCCGGTGCGAGGGGGAGGACCTGAGCGCCGCCATGTCGGCAATGCCGGCGAGGTTTGCCCCGTTTTGGAGGGCAATGTCGATGATTTGTTTATCCATGCTCATTTGTTCAGTTCTCCTTTAAGGTTGATGGATTTTCTCGACTCAGGGTGTTACCGTACCAGTTTCGGCGCCGGGGTAAAAGGCATTTCTTGAAAAAGGGGGGCGCCTTTTGTATGGTGGGATGGAAAGCTTTATCTGGAATTTAACAAAAAAAGGACTCCCATGAACCGATTCAAAGACCGTCTGGACACCCTGAAAACCAAACTGACGACCGAAGACAATTTCAGCGCCATATACGATTATTTCTTCACCCACCTGGGAGAGGATAACGCGTTTTTGGACTACGGCAAGCTGGTCAAAAAACCGGCCCTTAAAGCCATCCTCCAAAAATTCGGCGAATATTTGTTCGGCGAAAACGTCCAGATCACCCATCTGATGATCATCAACACCCGGAAAACCAAATTTTACCACGGCAGTTGCTTTGTCAATGGCCGGATATCCGGCATCTTCTATTTCGAAGACATCGAAATGGGCATGGCGGCCGTATCCATGTCGCCAACGAGCCACCAGGTCGAATATTTCCGGTTTACCAGCACCCACATCAAGGGGGACAAAAACGTGGTGTTGCCCCAGGGCGGCAAGAAGACGATTCATTGATTTCCAAATCCAATTACGGGGAGCCATGGCCCACCAGGTTGAACCTACAGATATCGAAGGAGTAAACTCCCACGCTATTTTATGATGTCCCTGCAGGACATTTTTTGCAATTTCAGTCCCGTAGGGACGACACATAGTAGCGTGGGAGTTCACTCCCGCGCGGCCGGCTCCGAGCTTTGTCCCTTTGCCCCTTTACCCCCCCCTCCGGCTCCGACCACCGATTCCGTATCGCCGTCACCTCTTTCCGGGCCGACAGAAACAATTCCGCCAGATTGGGGTCGAAATGGCGGCCCGCCTGGTCCCGGACGAAATCGAAGGCATCCGCGAGCAGCCATGCGTTTTTATAAGGGCGTTTCGAGGTCAGGGCGTCGAAGACGTCGGCCAGTGCGGCGATACGGCCGGTGATGGGGATCCGTTCTTCGGCGAGCCCCTGGGGATAGCCCGAGCCGTCCCATTTTTCGTGGTGGGTGATGGCGATGGTCACAGCCATCCGCAGCAGGCTGGAGTCGTGCTGGCCGATGATCTGGGCGCCGAACTCCGGGTGGCGCTTCATCAGTTGCCATTCATCGGGGTCCAGGGGGCCGGGCTTCAGGAGAATCCGGTCGGGGATGCCGATCTTGCCCACGTCGTGCATGGGGGAGGCTTGGAGGATGACTCCGCACGCTTCGTCGTCCAGCCCGGCCTTTTCCGCCAGAAGCCGGCAGCAGTGGGACATCCGGATGATGTGGTATCCGGTCTCGTTGTCCCGAAATTCGGCGGCCCGTCCCAGGCGATGGATGATCTCCATACGAGTCTGACGCAGTTCGGAGGTCCGATCCCGGACTTTTTCCTCGAGAATCCGGTTCTGATCCTGGAGAGCCAGCTGGGTCTTGACCCGGGCCCGGACGATGGGCGGGCTGATGGGTTTCGAAATGTAATCCACCGCCCCGGCCTGGAACCCACGGGTTTCGTCCGCCACATCGGACATGGCTGAGACGAAGATCACCGGGATTTTGGCGGTCCGGGTGTCGGCTTTTAGTTGCTCGCATACGGTGTATCCGTCCATGCCCGGCATCATCACGTCCAGCAGGATGAGGTCGGGCGCATGCTGAATCGCCTGCTCCAGGGCTTCGGCTCCGTCATGGGCGAAAAGGGGGCTATAGCTGGTTGATAGGACGCTTTTGAGCAGATGCAGATTCATGGGTTCGTCGTCTACCAACAGAATTTTTTGCTTCTCGTTCTCGGTCATCCTGTGTCTCCTTCTCGTGATACGGCGGCTGGGTTTCCGGACAACGCCAATGCGTCCGGAACCGTAACATAGCATTAATTTTAGAATAATTCTTCACAAAATATCAAAGCGGAGATGCCTGGAAAAGGCCGGATTATGCGCCCTCATCGGAAAAATGGGCGGGACAAACACCGGATTTTTTGGTAAAGAAGAGCTGTTATTGATATTCTTGGAACAGCCGTATCGGAGGTGCATACCATGGCGACGTCCAAATCCCCCACAGAGGCCGACAAGAAACGACAAATCATCGCCGAGGTCCGGCGGAACAGGGAACAGCGGGAAAAGGGATACCGGGAGCGGGCCCTGAAGATGTTTCCCCACGTCTGCGGCCGCTGCGGCCGGGAGTTTTCCGGCAAGCGGCTCCGCGAACTCACGGTCCACCACCGGGACCACGACCACGACAACAATCCGCCCGACGGCGGCAACTGGGAACTGCTGTGCCTTTACTGCCACGACAACGAGCACGGCCGGGAGGAAGTGGCCGACTGGTATGAGGGCGATGCCGGGGAAGAACAGGAGACGGGATCCTCCATCAACACTCCCTTTGCCGGTTTGGATGCTCTGCTGAAAAGGAAAAAATAGTGGATAGTGGATAGTGGCATCCGAAAGCACGACGACGTCATCGTGGTGATGGGGTGCTTTTTAATCAGGGCGCGTTATCCGCTTTGAGAGTCGGGACTGTAAACCGCCGGTGGTTCAGCGCCGGCAGATTCTCCCGCACCGCCCCGATCCGCTCCGGATCGATCTCTGCGAAAACGAGGCCGGGGGCCTCGCCGCCGTCGGCCAGCGCCACGCCGAAGGGGTCGATGACGGCGGAGCGGGCCGAGAAGGGGCCGCCGGCCAGGTTGGCGCCGGCGACGTAGCAGGTGTTTTCGATGGCCCGGGCTTTGAGCAGGGTCAGCCAGTGGTCCTCCTTGAGGGGGCCGGCGTACCAGGCCGACGGAACCAGGATCAGGTCGACGCCCAGGTCCGACAGATAGCGGAACAGCTCCGGAAAGCGCAGGTCGTAACAGATGGACAGGCCGATCCGCAGCCCTTCCGCTTCGACGATTTCAGGCAGAGCGTCGCCCGGCGCCATCCGGTCCGATTCCCGGATGCCGAGGCCGTCGAACAGGTGGAGCTTACGGTAGGCGGTCGAAAGTTTCCCGGAGGGAGATAACAGCACGGCCGCGTTGTGGACCCGGTCCGAATCGGGAATCCGCTCCCAGACGCCGGCCGCGAGCCACAGGTTGTTTTCTTTGGCCATTCCGGCCAGGGCCGTCACGAACGATCCGTCCAGTGGTTCGGCCGTCGCCGACAGGGGCGCGTCCTTTTTGGGCAGGGCCATGAACATCTCGGGAAAGACGATGATCCTTGCGCCGCGGCGGGCTGCTTCACAGGTCCAGTCGCGGGCGGTTTCCAGGTTCAGACCGGGGTCGGGGCTCGCCTTGGCCTGGGCCAGGGCGATGGGCATTGTCCGTTTCATCTTGTCTCTCCGCTTGCGGTGGACAGCAAAATAAGATAGATTTTAACCATGTGTGATCGCCTCGACATCATCTTTTCACCCCTGAATCAGGAGGAAAACCCATGACCGACAATTTTCTCGTCGCACTGTCCTGCGGCACCGACAATCCCAACCGGGCCACCCGGGGCTTTCAAATGGCCCATTTTGCCGTCAAGCTGGGCAAGAAGACCACGGTCTTCCTTCTGGACGAGGGCGTCTACCTGGCCAAAAAAGGCGCCACGGTCAATCTTCGGGCCGCCACCGGCGATTCGGCCGACGACCATCTCGCGTTTCTCCAGGAGTATGAAGTGCCGATCCTGGTCTGCACCCCCTGCGCCAAATCCCGCATGATCGAGGAAGCCGACCTGGTGGACGGCGCCCGCATGGCCACGGCCAACGAACTGATCGAACTTTCCTGCCAGAGCGCCGTACTCAGTCTGTAGCGCATCCCAGGGGCATGCGGGTCACGGTAATGCGCCCGCTCATGCAGCAGTCCACATCGTGCTCCGATAGACGGGGCCGGCTGTGGAAATCCCCAATGTAAACGAGATCCTCGCCCTGCTGGTCGTAGCTGAACCGGTGGGGCGAGATGTCCAGTTCGCAAAAACGGATCTCCGGATCGGGGTCCGAAGGCCCGGGGTGGGGGAGGTTGACGTTCCAGTAGCACCCTTTCTTCAACTCCAGGGTCAACAGCTTTCGGATGATCCGGCGCGCCAGCCCTTTGGTCATATCCCAGTCGAGTTCCCGGTTTTTGCCCACGTATTGCGAGACGGCCATGGCCTGGACCCCCAGGGCGGCCGCCTCCCGGGCCGCGGCCGCGGTGCCGGATGTGTAGGTGTCGATGCCCAGGTTGGCCCCTTTGTTGATGCCCGATATCAGCCAATCGGCGTCGGGCGCGATCCGGCTCAGCCCCACGCGGGCGCAGTCGGCCGGCGTGCCGGCGATCTTGAACCGGTTTTCGCTCACTTCCGTCATCCGAAACGGCGTGTGGGCCGTCACCTGATGGCCCACGCCCGACTGCTCCACTTCCGGGGCCGCCACGATGAGGGTTCCCAGATCCCGGAGCGTCTCTTCCAGGGCCGCAAGCCCCGGCGCGTCGATGCCGTCGTCGTTGGTCAGAATGAATTTCACGTCAACAGACCCCTCAAATGTTTCGTTCCACGGTTACTCCAGGGCCGCTTCGATCTCCATGGCGCAGGCTATCCGCGCCTCTTCGGGGCCGTCGATGTTGATGATCTGGTTGTCGATATCCAGCTCCAACAGTTCGCAGCCGTGCTTTTGAACGATGTTGGATATGATCTGCATGATTTGAAATTTATCGAGTTCGGTCATGGGAACGGGTCTCCTTTGGCGTTCGTTTTCAAGGCGAACTCTAAGACCCGAGGCGGATTTTGGCAAGCGTCCGGCCCCCGGGCGCCGCCTGAAGGCGGAACGCCGAATCGAAAAGATCGCCGAAGGGTGGGGCGTTATTTTCAGGGGATCAGGCGGGCAAAGAGGGTGGTGGGCGGATCAGTGGTATCCTTAATTTTGTCTCCGGCCAGTTCGAAACCGGCCGGCGTCTACATCGACCCAAGGATAAAAATACAAAAAGAACCCTATTGAAAACCGCCGGGGATTCTGGTTCAATGGCAGCGTTTTGAAAAATCACGCTGTGATGCTGTGGATACATCCGACGGATAGGAGAAATCGGTTATGAATTTCGGCAAACAACCCCAATCCGGACAACAACCCCCGCCCGGCGCGAAAGAGCCCTCCAACAACTGGTGGCGGGTCGCCCTGTTCATCCTGGCCTGGTTTCTGATCATTTACTTTTTCCGGCCCTATGGCGGCCCCCAGCCGGTGGAACTGACCTATACCGAATTCAAATCCAGGGTGCGCCAGGGCGATGTCGTTCAGGTGACTTTCAGAGGTCAGGAGATCTCCGGGCAGCTCAAGCAGGGCGTTCAAGTCGATGGCCAGGCGGACCAGCGAAAACCGGAAGACGAAAACCAAAGCGCATCCGACAGCAAAAACGGGTCTTCGGGAGAAGGCGGCGACGGGAATCAATCCCAGGCACAGGCACAGGCCCAAAACCAGGACCAGGGCCGTCTTTTCCACACGGTGATGCCCACCCTCGAAGACCCGGAACTCATGACGCTTCTGGAGAAAAACGATGTGACCATCCGCGCCGAAACCCAGGAGACGCCCTGGCTGGTCCGGATTCTGGTCTCGGTGCTGCCCTGGGTGCTCATCATCGGCTTTTTCATCTGGTCGAGCAAAAAACTCCAGGAGCGCATGGGGGGCGGCCCCGGCGGCGGCATCTTCGGATTCGGCAAATCCAAAGCCAAGCTTTACGACAAGTCCAGTTCGGAGGTCACCTTCGAAGATGTGGCCGGACTGTCCAACGCCAAGAAAGAGCTGGAAGAGATCGTCGGCTTTCTCAAAGAGCCGGACCGGTACCGGTCCCTGGGCGCGGAGCTGCCCCGGGGCATTCTGCTGGTGGGACCGCCCGGCGCCGGCAAAACCCTCATGTCCAAGGCGGTGGCCGGTGAAGCCGACGTGCCGTTTTTCAGCATCTCCGGGTCGGAGTTCATCGAGATGTTCGTGGGGGTCGGCGCCTCCCGTGTTCGGGACATGTTCAAGGACGCCAAAAAGAATGCGCCGTCCATCATTTTCATCGACGAAATCGACTCCATCGGACGGGAACGCGGATCCGGCCTGGGCGGCGGCCATGACGAGCGGGAACAGACCCTCAATCAGATTCTCAACGAAATGGACGGTTTTTCCCCCCACGAATCGGTGGTGGTGATGGCCGCCACCAATCGTCCCGATGTCCTGGACGCCGCCCTGGTGCGGCCCGGTCGGTTCGACCGCCGGGTCACTCTCAATCTGCCCCGGAAAAAAGCCCGGAAGGATATCTTGGAAGTCCATGTCAGGGACGTGACGCTGGCCGAAGATGTGGACTTGTCGGTGGTGGCCGACCGGACGACGGGTTTTTCCGGCGCCGATCTGGAGAACCTGGTTAACGAGGCGGCCCTCCTGGCGGCCCGGGAAAGCAAGGAGCAGGTGGAGCAGGACGACTTCAGCGCGGCCCGGGACAAGATCCTCATGGGCATCGAACGGGAGGACGTGATCAGCGACGAAGAGAAAGAACTCATCGCCTGCCACGAGGCCGGCCACGCCATGATGGCCCGGATGCTGCCCGGCGCCGACCCCCTGGGCAAGGTGACCATCGTCCCCCGGGGCCAGTCCCTGGGCGCCACCGAGCAGATACCGGAGGAAAATCGGTACACCCGGACACGGGATTACCTTCTGAAACGCATCGCCATCCTCCTTGGGGGGCGGGCCGCCGAACGGCTGACCTTCGAGGACGTGTCCACCGGCGCGGCCGACGACCTGAAAAAAGCCACCCAGATGGCCCGGCGCATGGTCTGCCAGTGGGGCATGAGCGAAAAACTGGGCTCCACCACCTTTAGTCAGGGCGAAGACCATCCCTTCCTGGGCCGGGAGATCTCCGAACCCAAGGATTTCAGCGAGCACACCGGCCGGATCATCGACGAAGAGATCCAGCGCATCATCGCCGAGTGCGAGGCCACGGCCATGGAGAACCTTTCCACCTGCCGGAACCAGCTCAAGGTCCTGGCCGAGGCCCTCCTGGAGCACGAAACGCTGACCGACGAAGAGATCGACGAGATTCTGGCGAAAAACGACGGCGAGGAAGCGTGTTCGCGGCAGGCGTAAGCTCTCGAAGGCCCCGCCTGGGCGGCGGGGCCTTCATTCTCTTCCCTTCTTCTTTACCCGTCGTGTGCCGTCTTACCTTGATTTTTCCTGCCCGCGTCTTATATTTGGTAGTTTATGAACACAAGACAACCGACATCCCCCCGCGACCGCATCCGCGAGATCGAAACCCGTATCTCAAAAACCATGGGCGCGGATCGCTACAAGCTTATCGGCGAAATCCGGCGCATCAAAAAGCTGCCGCCCAAGGCCCTGAACTCCGATAAAACCGCCGCCCGGATCGACCGGCTGGAAAAGCGGCTGCAAAACGCCGTCCAAAAGCGGGAAAAACGCGCCGGCGCCGTCCCCCGGCCCGATTACGACGAGAACCTGCCCATCGTCGCCAAACGGGAGGAGATCATCGACGCCATCCGGAACCACCCGGTGGTGGTGGTCTCGGGCGAGACTGGGTCCGGCAAGACAACCCAGTTGCCCAAATTTTGCCTGGAGGCCGGCCGGGGCGTGGACGGCGTCA
>JAABTM010000026.1 GCA_011389855.1 Desulfobacteraceae bacterium | reverse complement strand
TGTTGTCGGCGATCTTCTGGATGGTCCCGCGGAGGATTTTTCCGGAGCGGGTCTTGGGCAGCCGCTTGACCACCGTGGCGGTCTTGAAGGCGGCCACCGGTCCGATGCGATCCCGCACCATGGCGACCACTTCCTTGACGATCTCTTCCTGGGGCTTGTCGACGCCGGATTTGAGCACGATGAAGCCCACCGGCACCTGACCCTTCAACTGATCCTCCACGCCCAGCACCGCGCATTCGGCCACGTCCTGATGGTCGGAAAGCACCTCTTCCATGGCGCCGGTGGAGAGCCGGTGGCCCGCCACGTTGATGATGTCGTCGGTCCGGGACATGACGTAGACGTAGCCGTCCTCGTCGATGTAGCCGGCATCGGCGGTCTTGTAGTACCCCGGAAACTCTTCCAGGTAGGATTCCACAAACCGATCATCGTTCTGCCACAGGGTGGGCAGGGTGCCCGGAGGCAGCGGCAGCTTGACCACCAGGGCGCCGATCTCGCCGCGCTTCATCTCCTTGGCGCTCTCGTCCACGACCTGCACGTCCCAGCCGGGAACCGCTTTGGTGGGGGAGCCGTATTTGACCGGGAACTGGTGCATGCCCATGCAGTTGGCGCAGATGGCCCATCCCGTTTCGGTCTGCCACCAGTGGTCGATGACCGGCACCTTGAGGTTGTTTTCCGACCACTGGATGGTGTCCGGATCGGACCGCTCGCCGGCCAGGAAGAGGATTTTGAAATTGGAGAGGTCGTATTTTTTGATGAATTCGCCCTTGGGGTCGTCGCGCTTGATGGCCCGGAAGGCGGTGGGGGCGGTGAACATGGATTTGACGCCGTGCTCGGAGATGACCCGCCAGAAGACGCCGGCATCGGGGGTGCCCACGGGCTTGCCCTCGAATAGGATGGTGGTGGCGCCCTTGAATAGCGGGGCGTAAACGATGTAGGAGTGGCCCACGACCCAGCCGACGTCGGAGGCGGCCCAGAAAACGTCGCCGGCGTCGATGTCGTAAACGGCCTTCATGGTCCACTTGAGGGCCACGATATGGCCGCCGTTGTCGCGAACCACGCCCTTGGGCTGGCCGGTGGTGCCGGAGGTGTAGAGAATGTAAAGCGGGTCGGTGGCGGCCACGGGCAC
The DNA here is from genome assembly GCA_011389855.1 of Desulfobacteraceae bacterium. Taxonomy (GTDB): domain Bacteria; phylum Desulfobacterota; class Desulfobacteria; order Desulfobacterales; family JAABSP01; genus JAABTD01. The sequence goes on along the minus strand of JAABTM010000026.1, from coordinate 28,870 downwards.
GCAGTCAGCCGGTTTGGCCGCGGCCATGGCCTCGTTCCAGTCGACATCCCGGCCGGGGATCATGGATGCCTCTTCCATGGGACGCTGGAAGATGACGCATTTTTCCGGTTTGTAGTCGGACAGTTCGATGGCCTTGTCTATGAGCGGCTTGTACTTGATGACCCGCTGCACCTCGATGCCGCAGGACGCCGAAACAATGACCTTCGGCTTGGCGTCGTTGATCCGGGTGGCCAGTTCCTTGGCCGCGAACCCGCCGAACACCACCGAATGAACGGCGCCGATCCGGGCGCAGGCCAGCATGGAGATGGCCGCCTCGGCGATCATGGGCATATAGATGATGACGCGGTCACCCTTGACCACGCCCTGGTCGACCAGGACGCCGGCGAATTTGGCGACTTCGTCCCGCAGCTCGGTGTAGGTGTATTTCTTGATGGTGTCCGTGACAGGGCTGTCGTAGATCAGGGCGAGCTGGTCCCCGCGGCCGTTTTCAACGTGGTAATCGAGGGCGTTGTAGGCGGTGTTGGTCTCTCCGCCGACGAACCAGCGGTAGAACGGCTTGTTGGAGTCGTCCAGAACCTTGTCCCACTTCTTGTACCAGAAACAATCCTCCGCGGCTTCCCCCCAGAATCCTTCGGGATCCTTCATCGATCTCTCAAAAGCTTCCTCGTATCGATTGGCCATGTGTCACTCTCCTTGGTTAAAGTTATGGGTCGAAATTCGGCCCGAAAATTCCTGTACACTTCAAAGCAAGACCCTATACATATTCGATGTACGGCGGTCGTGTCAAGAGTAATTAATGAACGGCGTCCAGTGGGTGAACGGGAAGCAGAGTGTTTGTCGTTTGGAGGGATTCGGAAAAGATGTATTAAAGGCGATACCCGTGAATGAATTCTCCGTAGAACAGCCTTCCAGGCTGTTCAAACAGCCTGGAAGGCTGTTGTACGGGTAAAAAAACCGACTGAATCTCATTCATTCACGGGTATTGGTATTAAGGACGAAAAAAAATCCCCCTCCGGAAACTGAAGGGGGGATGAAGACGAACGCGCCGGCGGCGTCAGCGGTCGGTGGGAAGCGTGGCTTTGAAGGTCTGGAGGAGGTGGTCGGCAATGGCCTTGTGGACGACGCTCACCCGTTCGTCCTCCAGGGTCTCCTCCGGGGATCGGTAGGTGATTCGGAAGGAGAGGCTCCGGTAACCGGAGGGGATGTTCTTTCCTTCGTAGGCGTCCAGAAAGGCAATGGCCTCGATCAGGTCGACCCCGGATATGCCGGAATCGATGCTTGAATCGATGCCGGAACCCCAAATGGCGTCCCGGACGGCGGCGGCTTCGGTCGCTTTGTCGATTATCAGGGTGATGTCCCGATCCACGGCGGGATACCGGGGAATGTCCGCCGTCTGCCGGACTTCCGGAACCAGGGGCAGCAGCCGGTCGAGGTTCAACTCGAAATAGAAGGCGGTCCCCTTCAGGTCGAACCGGCGAAGGGTCTCCGGATGGACCTCGCCCACCAGCCCGATCCCGGCGTCGCCAACGAGTATCCGGGCCGTGTGGCCGGGGCGGGTGTAAAAACAGTCATCGTCGGGCAATCGGGTGAAGCGGGCGTCCCGGATACGGAGGCCGGTCAAAAGCCCCTCCACGACGCCTTTGATGTCGTAGAAATCGCAGGGGGTCTCTTTGGCGAGCCAGGTCGGGGCCGTTCGGTTGCCGGTCCAGAGTCCGGCGGCCATCTGAGGCTCGTCCGGCAGGTCGTCGCCTTTCTTGCCGATGAACACCTTTCCCACCTCGAAGAGCTTCAGGTCCCGCACCTGCCGGGCCAGGTTCCATCCCATGTTGCTCAGCAGGCCGGGGAGCAGGGCGGTGCGCATCACCGACTGGTCCTCGGTCAGGGGGTTGAGGATGGCCACCGCGTTGCGTCGGGGATCGGCTTCGGGAAGGCGCAGCCGGTCGGGCGCGTCGGGCTGGATAAAGCTGTAGTTGACGGCCTCGGTGAACCCGAAACCGGTCATGAGATCCCGGATGCGGTTCCGGAGCTGCAAAGAGGCCGAAGGAACCTTGGCCTCCGCCGGCATCAGGGGGGAAGTGATGGGAATTCGGTTGTACCCGTACAGCCGGGCCGCCTCTTCCATCAGATCCTGGGGCCGGGTCACGTCCACCCGGAACGAGGGCGGCATCACCGACAGCCCATCCGCGTCCACGGGATCGACGGAAAACCCGATGGAGCGGAGCAGGTCCGTCACCGTCTCCCTGTCGAGGTCGATCCCCAGAAGCCGCTGGGCGGCGGCGACGCTCAGGTCGATCCGTTCCGGTCCCACCCGCTTGGGGCGTTCGTCCACCACCCCTTGGATGAGGGTTCCGCCGGCGACTTCCAGCATGAGCTGGGCGGCCCGGTCGATGGCCCGGAGAGTCCCTTCGGGATCGACGCCCCGCTCGAACCGGTGGGAGGCGTCTGTGGCGAGCCCCAGCTTTTTGGCGGTCTTCCGGATGCTGACCGGATCGAAACAGGCGCTTTCGATGAGCACCCGGGTGGTGCTGTCCTGGATCTCCGAATCGAGGCCGCCCATGACGCCGCCGACTGCCACCGGCTTTTCGGCGTCGCAGATCATGAGCATCCCTTCGTCCAGGGTCCGCTCTTTTTCGTCCAGCGTGGTGAACCGTTCGCCCGCATGGGCCAGCCGGACGATGATCCGGTCTCCGGCCAGAAAATCCAGGTCGAAGGCGTGGAGGGGCTGGCCCATTTCCATCATCACGAAATTGGTCACGTCCACCACGTTGTTGATGGGCTTCAATCCAATGGAAAGAAGCCGGTCCCGGAGCCAGTCCGGGGAGGGGCCGATGCGGATTCCCTCGATGGACCGGGCCGCGTAACGTGGGCAGTGGTCCGGGGCGTGGATGGTCACGGAGGTGGCCTTCCGGGCGTCGCCTTCCCCCTGGGGCGGCGCGATCTCGGGCTGTCTCAGATTCGTTCCCTGGATGGCCGCCGCTTCCCGGGCGATGCCGATGATGCTCAAACAATCGGGCCGGTTGGGGGTCAGACCGATCTCGAAGACGATGTCTGAAAGGTTCAGGGCGTCGGCAATGGGCGCGCCGGGCGTCAACCCTGGTTCCAGGACCATGAGTCCGCTCCGGTCGGTTCCCAGCATCAGTTCGCCCCCGCTGCAGAGCATCCCCTCGGAGGTCTCCCCCCGGATGACGCTTTTTTCCATCCGCGCGCCGCCGGGCAGCTCCGTTCCGGGCAGCGCCAGGGGCGACAGCATTCCTTCGGCGGCGTTGGGGGCGCCGCAGACCACCTGGACTCGCCGGTCGCCGATATCCACCTCGCAGAGGCGGAGCCGGTCCGCGTTGGGATGGGGCGCGACCCGGGAAATGCGGCCGACCTTTACCGTCCGGAGATAATCGTACCGATCCCAGACCGCCTCCACCTCCAGACCCGCCATGGTCAGGGCGTCGGCCAGTTCGGAGGCCGGCATCCCGATGTCAACGTAATCCGCCAGCCAGCTGAAACTCACTTTCATCTTAAAACTGCCTCAAGAACCTGTAATCGTTTTCGAAGAATTTCCGAAGATCGTCGATGCCGTATTTGAGCATGGCGATCCGCTCCACTCCCATGCCGAAGGCGAACCCCGTGTATTCGGATGTGTCGTAGCCCACGTTCTCGAACACCGCGGGGTGGACCATGCCCGATCCGAGCACCTCCAGCCATCCGGTCCGGGAACAGACCCGGCACCCCTCGCCCCGGCACATGACGCACAGGATGTCCACCTCGGCCGAGGGTTCGGTAAAGGGGAAGAAGCTGGGTCGGAACCGAAGCGCCGTCCGATCATCGAACATCTGGTGGACAAAGGCCGTGAGGATGCCCTTCAGATCGCCGAAGGAGATGTTCCGGTCCACCAGCAGCCCCTCCACCTGATGGAACATGGGGGTGTGGGTCAGGTCCGAGTCGCACCGGTAGACCTTGCCGGGCGCCACTATGCGCACGGGCGGCGGCTGTTTTTCCATGGTCCGGATCTGGATGGGCGATGTATGGGTCCGCAGAACCACGTCGTCGGAGACGTAGAAAGTGTCCTGCATGTCCCGGGCCGGGTGGTTTTTGGGGATGTTGAGGGCCTCGAAATTATAATAGTCCTTCTCCACCTCCGGGCCCTCCACGATGTCGAACCCCAGCCGGGCGAAGATGTCGCAGATCTCTCCGGAGATGAGGGTTACGGGATGGCGCCGTCCGGGCGTCGCCGGCCGCCCCGGCAGGGAGACGTCGATGGCGTCGTCCGCCGCGCCGGCCCCTTCGGCGAGCCGTTGCTCGGCATCCGCGAATGTCGCTTCCAGGGCTTTTTTGACCGCGTTGGCCTCTTTTCCCGCCCGGGGCCGTTCCTCGGCCGGCAGCGCGGAGATGTTCCGCAGAAACCGGGTGACCGCGCCTTTCCGCCCCAGATACCGGACGGAAAGGGCCTTGACCGCGTCCGGGGTTCCGGCCGACGCCAGTTCCCGGAGCGCCGCCTCTTTTATCGCTTCGATGGATCGATTCACAGGAACTCCTGTTTGCCTCTATGCACCGTAAACCAAGGGCATCGCTATCGGACGTTCTGGGCGGCCATTTGGGCGATCTGGCTGAATCCCTGGGGATCCGAAACGGCCAGTTCGGCCAGCACCTTCCGGTCCAGATCCACGTTGGCGGCCTTGAGGCCGTGGATGAACTTGCTGTAGCTCATGTCGTTCATTCGGGCCGCCGCATTGATGCGGGCGATCCAGAGGCGGCGGAAATCCCGTTTGCGGGCTTTCCGGTCGCGGTAAGCGTACATGAGGGCCTTGTCCACGGCGTCGGCCGCCGTGCGAAACAGCTTGCTCCGGCCGCCGCGGAATCCTTTGGCCAGTTTCAACACCTTTTTGCGGCGTCTTCTCGCTTTGAAACCTCTTTTTACTCGCATGTTTTCTTCTCCTTATTGAAACAGCGCCGAAACGCTGGAAAATCGATTTGGGCCTCCGGAGAGGGCCGGTTACCCGTTGGGCAGCAACAGCTTCAGTTCCCTGATGTCGGCCTTGTCGATGATATGGGGCTGGCGGAGGCTTCGTTTACGCTTGCGGGATTTTTTTCCCATGATGTGGTTGGCATGGGATTTCGCATAGACGAATTTGCCGGACCCCGTCCGCTTGAACCGTTTGGCGGCGGCCCGGTTGGTTTTGATTTTAGGCATGTTGGATACTCCTTCCATAGGGTGAAATCTACAAAAAATAGGTGGCGTGAGCGAACGAATAGCTTCCCGCGCGCACGCCACCTAACGGTTTTCGGATAGGCTCTTAGATCCTAACGAAAATCTACGGTTTTCGGTAAGGCCGGCTATTTCGGCGCCAAGATCATCACCATGGTGCGGCCTTCGAATTTGGGTTTTTGCTCTACGACGGCGATGTCCGATGTCTCTTCGGCGACCTTTTCAAGCACCTCGATGCCCAGATCGGTCAAGGTGATCTCCCGGCCCCGAAAGATCAGGGTCACTTTCACCTTATCCTTTTTTTCCAGGAACCGGCGGATGTGGCCGAGCTTGACATCCAGGTCGTGGTCGCCGGTTTTGGGCCGGACCTTGATTTCTTTGAGCTGGAACGTGCTCTGCTTTTTCTTGGCCTCTTGCTGCTTCTTGTCCTGCTCGTACTTGTAGCGGCCGTAGTCCATGATCTTGCAGACCGGCGGGTTCGCATTGGGCGACACCTCCACCAGGTCCAGACCGAAATCCTTGGCCGCCGACAGCGCTTTGGCCGTGGGCACCACGCCGACCTGGTTGCCGTCCGGGTCGATGACCCTTACTTCTTTTGCTTTTATTTTGAAGTTGATGCTGGGTTGATTGCTTTGACGCGCTTTATTTATGCCGACCTCCCGAATATTAATGTGGTTGCGGCGGCCGAAACCGCCCGATTACGCCGCCCCTCGGCGACCTTTGAAAAAACCCCAGGAAAACTATCAGTAAAACTAATGGGATCGCAGCCCAAACGGTGCGAACCTCAAACGAACATAAAGAACGATAATATGCATATAAAACACGGGGGATAAATGCAAGAAAAAAATTCATCGGCGGTTGAGATTTTCCTTTGCCGCTGCTATAGTGTTTGGGTATGATTTCTCCGTTTTACCGAGGGAGATCGGGGCGGCGCGGCCATCGGCGAGATTTTGAGCGAATCGGAAAAGGGACATGGGATTGAGTGCACGCCAGCAGGACCTGTTGCGACGGATTCCGGGGGTGGATCACCTGCTGGAACGGGCAAGGGCGGAGAGGGGACTCCACGGAATTCCCCGGACGGTGCTGGTCAATTCGGCCAGGCGGGTCGTCGAGGCGTTGCGGCGGTCGATTCTGGACAACGGCGACCGGTTCTCAGAAAACCGCCTCTCGGACGCGGCCCTGCTGGATGCGGTGGCTGATCGGGTGGACCGGGAAATGGCTTTCAACCTCAAGCGGGTGGTCAACGCCACCGGGGTTGTGATCCACACCAACCTGGGGCGGTCCCTTCTGCCCCGGACCGCCATCGACAACGTGGCCGCCCTGTCGGGCCGGTATTCCAATCTGGAGTTCGACCTTGCAACCGGACGGCGAGGCTCCCGGTATTCGGCCGTGGAGGACATTCTCTGCGAGGTGAGCGGCGCCGAGGCCGGCATGGTGGTCAACAACAACGCCGGCGCGGTCCTCCTCGCCCTGGAGACCCTGGCCAGGGGCCGGAAAGTGATTGTCTCCCGGGGGGAGCTGGTGGAGATCGGCGGATCCTTCCGCATTCCCGACGTCATGGCCCGGAGCGGCGGGATCCTCACCGAGGTGGGGGCCACCAACCGGACCCATCTTCGGGATTACGAAGGCGCCGTCGATGCGGACACGGCCCTCCTGTTGAAGGTCCACAAGAGCAACTACAGCGTGGTGGGTTTTACCGCCGAAGTTTCCCTGACCGACCTGGTGGCCCTGGGAAAACAACACGGCGTCCGGGTCATGGAGGATCTGGGGTCGGGGATGTTCATCGATTTTTCAAAATACGGGCTCGCCCGCGAGCCCACGGTCCAGGATTCAGTCGCGACCGGGGCCGACGTGGTGACCTTTTCCGGCGACAAGCTGCTGGGCGGCCCCCAGGCCGGCCTCATCGTGGGCAAAAAGGACGTGCTGGACGCCATCAAGAAAAACCCCATCACCCGGGCCCTTCGCATCGACAAGATGACCCTGGCGGCCCTGGAATCGACCCTCCGGCTCTATCGGGATCCGGAAGAAGCGGTGGCGACCATCCCGACGCTCAGGGCCCTCACCATGGCCTATGAGGAGCTGAAACAGCGGGCCGGGCGGTTGTCCGAAGACCTCGCCGGACTCGGCGACGACCGCCTGACGACGGTCCTCCTGGATCTCCCCTCCAGGGTAGGGGGCGGGTCCCTCCCGCTCCAGGATCTGCCCAGTCGTTGCGTCGGGGTGGAGATCGCCGGCATCTCCGCCAACGCCGTCGAATCGGCCATGCGGGCCCATGAACCGCCCGTCATCGGTCGGATCGAAGACGACCGGTTCATCATGGACCCCCGGACGGTGGGGGAGGACGAGACGCCCCTGATCCGGGACGCCTTCCGGCGGTTGTTGGAGAGGGCGTGACATGGCGGGCGGACGGGCATCCACCACGGGCAACCGGTGTTCGACCCGGGAGTTTCTGCTCTCCCGCATAGAGCCCTGCGGCCCGAAAGGCCCCGCGGCCCGGAAATCCTCGGTCGGCCTGGTGGCGTTTTACCGGGAATTTCCCAATGTTCTGATGGGAGAAGCTTTTGCCCTGGGGGTCCGCCGCCGGATGCGGCAGGCCCCCCGGTTCGCCATGCTGGCTGTCCGGATCGACCGGTTCACCCCGAAAAAGGATATCCCCAACGAACGATACGCGAGCCAGCTTCTGCTGGACGCGGCCTGGGCCATCGACGCCTGCTGCCATGGGGCGGACGGCCTCTGGGGCCTTCTGGACCGCCGGAGCTTCGGGTGCTTCCTGCCCGGCCGGGGTCCGGACGGGAGCCGGGACCTGGCGGCCCGGATCCAGAACCGGCTGGCGAGCTTGCGGGAAGAAACCGTCAGCATCGGCGTGGCGGCTTACCCCATGGCCCATTTCAAACCGGAGGAGACCTTCCGAAACGTGCAAAAGGCCCTCCGTCACGCCCTCATGATCGGGCCCGGCGGCGTCGCTGTTTTCGATGCGGTCAGTTTGAACATCAGCGGGGACCGCCTCTTCGACAGCGGAGACATCCCGGCGGCGGCTGGGGAATTTCAGACCGCCCTTTCCCTGGACCCGGAAAACGTCAACGTCCGGAACAGCCTGGGGGTCTGCTACGGCCGCCTTGAGCGGTTCGACGAGGCCATGGCCGTCTTCCGGGAAGCCCTGGTCCTGGACCCCAGGGAACCCATGACCTTTTATAACGCCGGGCTGGTCAGCCTGATGCGGAAGGACCGGCGGCGGGCCCTGCGCTATTTTCTCCAGGCGGACGCCCTCGGGGACGGTTTTTTCGAAGCCGCCCTCCAGATCGGGCGGCTCCATCTGGAGGAGGGCGACGCCGAAAAGGGACGCTTTTTTCTGGAAAGAGCGGCCGTCATCCGCCCGGCGCCCGGCGTCGTCCACCGCCACCTGGGGGACTGCTACACGCAACTGGAGCGGTACAAAGAGGCCCTCCGGGCCTACAAAAAAGCCCTCAAGCACAACCCGTCCGACGCGGCGGCCCTGTCGGCCGTGGGCCATTTGTTCGATGTTCTGGGCGAGAACCTGGACATCGCCGTCCTCATCTGCCAGAACAGCGTGGAGATCGCGCCGGGAAGCGGGCTTTGCCGTTATCGGCTGGGACGCTTGTACTACAAACAGCACCGCCTGGACGACGCCCTACATGAATTCCTCCTGGCCTCGGAATACGGGTGCGACGCCTCGGAAGACATCGAAGCGATCCAGCGGCGCCGGCCGGCGAGGGCCTGCTGAGATGGCGGACCTGGAACGCTATGTTCTGGAGGCCCTGGAGGACAGCGTCCGGGTCAAGACCGAAGCCGTCCGGGGCAATCTGGGGCGGATCATCCAGGCGGCGGAGATGGCGGCCGAACGCCTCCGGGCCGGAAACAAGCTCCTGATTTTCGGCAACGGCGGCAGCGCCGCCGACGCCCAGCACATCGCGGCGGAATTCGTCAACCGGTTCCGAATCGAACGGCCGCCCCTGCCGGCCATAGCCCTGACCACGGACACCTCCATCATCACCAGCATCGGCAACGATTACAGCTTCGACGAGATCTTCGCCAAACAGATCCGGGCGCTGGGCCGGCCGGGGGACGTGGCGGTGGGCATCAGCACCAGCGGCAATTCCCCAAATGTGTTAACCGCCATGACCGCCGCCAGGGAAATGGATCTCTTCACCATCGGGTTCACCGGCCGGGCCGGGAGACTGGCGACCCTCGCCGACCTGACCCTTTCCACGGCCTCCGACGTCACGGCCCGGATCCAGGAAACCCACATCGTCATGGGCCACATGTTCTGCGATCTGGTGGACCGCATCCTTTTTCCTGATCGGTAAGGTTCCGACATTCCCTAAACATCCCCTTGATTTTTTCAACGATTATGGTTAGGTTCCATGATCTATCGTAAAGGAGAAACACCATGCCGATCTATGAATATCGTTGTGAAAAATGTGGCTGTGATTTCGAGTGCCTGGTCATGGGCTCGGACGAAGCCCGATGCCCCTCCTGCGAGGGCAAGGAGGTCAACCGGCTGATGTCCGCCTGCGGATTCGTGAGCAAGGGCGCCGGTGGAGAAACGGTCGGCCGGTCCGCGGCCGATGCCTCCTGCGGGGGGTGCGCGGCCACGAGTTGCGCGGGCTGCGGACACTGATGGGCGACATTGTCAAAATCGGGACCCGGGGCAGCAAGCTGGCCCTCTGGCAGGCCGAATGGGTCAAGGCGGCGCTGGAAAAGAACACCGCCGGTCTTACGGTGGAACTGGTCATTATCAAGACCAAGGGCGATAAAATCCAGGACGTGCCCCTGGCCAAGGTGGGCGGCAAGGGGCTGTTCGTCAAGGAGATCGAAGAGGCCCTCCTCGACGGGCGCGTGGATCTCGCGGTCCACAGCATGAAGGATATGCCGGCGGAGATCCCCGAAGGATTGCGCATCGGCGCCATCCCCGAACGGGAGGATCCCCGCGACGTCTTCATCTCCGGGGCCGGCGCGACCCTGGAGGGGCTGGATCACGGCGCGCGGGTCGGCACCAGCAGCCTGCGGCGGGCGGCCCAGTTGCGCCATGTACGGCCGGATCTAAAGGTGCGATCCCTCCGCGGAAATCTGGACACCCGGATGCGGAAACTCGATGAAGGCCGGTTCGACGCCGTGGTGCTGGCGGCCGCCGGCGTCAAGCGGCTGGGGCTGGCCCATCGGATCACCCAGTCCCTGCCGCCCGATACGATGCTCCCGGCGGTGGGGCAGGGGGCGCTTTGCATCGAGACCCGTGAGAACGATTCGCGGATCGGTCCGCTGACGGACGTGCTGGACCATCCCGAGACCCGGTCCGTGGTGACCGCCGAGCGGGCGTTCCTCCACAAGCTGGAAGGCGGGTGCCAGGTCCCCATCGCGGCCCACGGCGTCCTGGACGGCGACCGGTTGACGCTGACCGGTCTGGTGGCGGAGCTGGACGGCGTCGCGGTGATCCGGGAGGTCGAGTCCGGCCCGGCGACGGATGCCGGCGGGATCGGCCTCCGACTGGCTCAGCGGCTGCTCGACCGGGGCGCGGGGGAGATACTGGAACGGCTCAAGGCGGAGGCGGATGAAAACGGATAGCGGAAGCGGCGAAAGCGGCGAGAGCGGCGGATGCGGGGGAAAGGTCTATCTGGTGGGCGCCGGCCCCGGCGACCCGGGGCTGATCACGGTCAAGGGGCGGGACTGCATCGAGGCCGCGGACGTGGTCATCTACGACTACCTGGCGGCGCCGGCCCTTTTGAACGCGGCCCATAAGCAGGCGGAACTGATCTATGTGGGGAAGAAGGGCGGCGATCACACCCTTTCCCAGGACGGCATCAACGCCCTGATCGTGGAAAAGGCCCGGGCCGGCCTGGTGGTGACCCGGCTCAAGGGCGGCGATCCCTTCATCTTCGGACGGGGGGGTGAGGAGGCGGAAACTCTTGTCCGGTACGGCGTCCCCTTCGAGATCGTGCCCGGCGTCACATCGGCCATCGCGGCCCCGGCCTACGCCGGCATTCCCCTGACCCACCGGGATTTCACCTCCACCCTGGCGTTCGTCACCGGCCATGAAGATCCCACCAAGGAGACCTCCGGCATCGACTGGGCCTCGCTGGCCAGGGGGATCGGCACCATCGTCTTTTTCATGGGCGTCAAGAACCTGCCCAACATCCGGGCCCGGTTGATGGATAACGGCATGGCGCCGACCACCCCCGCGGCCCTGGTGCGATGGGGGACCACCCCTGACCAGAAGACCGTGACCGGCACGTTGTCGGACATCGCCGAACGGGCGGAGGCGGCCGGGCTCAAGGCCCCGGCCATCATCGTGGTGGGGGAGGTGGTGACCCTCCGGAAGACCCTCGGATGGTTCGAGAACCGTCCCCTCCTGGGCAAGCAGGTGGTGGTGACCCGGGCCAGGGAGCAGGCCCGCGACCTGGTGGCCCGGCTGGCCGACATGGGCGCCGCCTGCCTGGAGTGCCCCACCATTAAAGTGGCCCCGCCCGACAGTTGGGATCCGCTGGACCGGGCCATCGATCATCTCCCGGACTACCACTGGATCGTTTTCACCAGCGTCAACGGGGTCCGGTTCTTTTTCCGGCGGCTCCACGAAAAGGGGCTGGATGTGCGGGCCCTCCACACCCTGAAGACGGCGGTCATCGGGCCGGCCACCCGGGACCGGCTCGCCGAGGAGGGACTCAACAGCGACATTCTGCCCGAAAGCTATCGGGCCGAATCGGTGGCGGCGGCCTTTGCACGGGAGGACATGGCGGGCAGGCGGGTCCTGCTGCCCCGGGCCGAGGAGGCCCGGGCGGTGCTTCCCCTGGAACTGCGCAAAATGGGCGCCGAGGTGGACGAGGCGACGGCCTACGCGACCCGGCAGGACCGGACCAACGCCGAAACCCTGATCGCCCGGCTCAAGGCGGGAACGGTGGACGTGGTCACCTTCACGAGTTCCTCCACCGTTAAAAATTTCAAGGCCCTGCTGCCCTCCGACGGGGATTTCAAGGCCCTGATGACCGGCGTCAAGGTGGCCAGCATCGGGCCCATCACATCGGAAACGGCCCGGGATCTCGGCTTCGACGTTCACATCGAAGCCGAGAGCTACACCATTCCGGGACTGTGCGACGCCATCGAGGACCACTTCAAAGGGTGACCCAAACCGAATCCGCCGGCCTCTACATCCACATTCCCTTCTGCCGGCGGAAATGTCTCTATTGCGATTTCTACTCCGTCGAGGATCCGGCCCGGATCCCCGCATTCGTGGAGGGTCTGACGGCCGAGATGTCCCTTTACCGGTCCGTCGGATTCCGTTTCGATACGCTCTACCTGGGGGGCGGCACGCCGTCCCTCCTGACGCCGAACCAGGCGGCGCGAATCACCGAAGCCGCTCACAAGACCTTCGATCTGTCCGCCGACGCCGAGATCACGCTGGAGGTCAACCCCGGAACGGCGACCGCCGCAACGCTTTCGGGGTATCGATCCGCCGGGGTCAACCGGCTCAACATCGGGGTTCAGTCCTTCCGCGATCGCCACCTCGGGTTTCTGGGCCGGATCCATTCCGCCGCCTCGGCGGAGGCGGCCATACGGGCGGCCCGGAAAGCCGGCTTCGAGCACCTGGGGCTGGATCTGATCTACGGCCTTCCGGGCATGTCGCCGGAAGCGTGGAAAGCGGATCTCAACCGCGCGGCGGATTTCGAACCGGCCCACCTCTCCTGCTATCTGCTCACCTGGGAGGAGGGAACCCCGCTGCATCGCCTCTGGCAAGAGGGGCGCCGCCGGCCGCCGCCGGACGCCCTGTGCGCCGATCTTTTCCAATTGACGGGAGACGTTCTGGCGGACCGGGGGTATGTCCGGTATGAAGTCTCCAATTTCGCCCGCTCCCCGGCGTTGCAATCCCGTCACAACCGGAAATACTGGTCCCTGGCCCCCTATCTCGGGCTGGGCCCCTCGGCCCATTCTTTCGACCCCGGTCGATCGGTCCGGCGATGGAACCACCGGCGCCTGGAGCGGTATCTGGCCGACCTGTCGGCGGGGCGTCCGCCCGTGGCGGATCGGGAAACGCTGGATGAGGAACAGCGGATGATGGAGACTGTTTACCTGGGGCTGCGGACCGCGGCGGGGATCGATCTTATCGATTGGGAGCGCCGATTCGGCCGGGCGGCGAGGGAGCGGCTCGAACGGGCGGCCGAACCGATGGCGGCCGAGGGGCTGCTGGAACCGACCCCCCGCCGGCGCCGGCCGACCCGGCGGGGAATGCGGTACGCCGACGGCATGGCGGCGCGGATCTGCGATCAGCTTTGATTGTCAGACATTGAAGCGAATATTCATGATGTCCCCGTCCTGGACGGTGTAAGTCTTCCCCTCCAGCCGCACCGTCCCCTGTTTCCGGGCTTCCGCATGGCCGCCCGCGGCCATCAGGTCGTCATAGGCCACCACCTCCGCCCGGATAAAGCCCTTTTTGAGATCGGTGTGGATGGTCCCGGCCGCCTCCTGGGCGTCGATCCCCCGGTGGACGGTCCAGGCCCGGACCTCGTCGTCTCCCACGGTGAAAAACGAGATGAGGCCCAGCAGGTCGTAGGATCGCCGGATGACCCGGTCCTTGGCCGAGGCCGTGATGTTGAACTCCGCCAGGAAATCCCCGGCCTCCGCGTCGGTCATCTGGGCCAGCTCTTGTTCCAGCTTGGCCTTGATCACCATGCACTCTTCCCCCTCCGGCAACCGGTCCGTCGGCGGAAGATCGTCGTCGTCATCCTCGTTGTTGACCAGCGCCAGCATGGGTTTGGCCGAAAGCAGGGCGAATCCCCGCAGAGGCCGGGCATTGGCCAGTTCGGGGTCCTTGCGGATGGGCCGTTCGTTTTCCAGATGATCCCGGCAGACCTCCAGCAGGCGGCGCTCCTCGGGATCGATGTCCTTGCCCCGTTTCCGGTCCAGGTCTAGCCGCTCCAGCCGCTTTTCCACCACCACCAGGTCGGAGAAGACCAGTTCCCCGTCCAGGGCCGCGAAATCGCCGGCCGGGTCGGGGGCGTCGAACCCGTAGCCGCCGAAGTTGCGCACCACATGGATGAGGGCGTCGCAGTCCCGGACCGCCGTCCAGGCATTGGGGTCGGGGCCTTTGTCTTTGGCCTGGCCGGTCAGGGCGGGCAGGAAATAGGCCACCTGGGCGTAAATGGTTTTCCGGGGACGATACATCTCGCTGAGCCGATCGACCCGCTCGTCGGGCACATGGACCGTGCCGATGCGGGGTTCCCCCCGGTTGGCGCCGTCCGCGAAGTTGAGGGTCAGGGCTTCGAAAGCCGTGGTCTTTCCCGCGCCGGGAAGACCGGTGATGCCGAGCTTCATGCTAAAAACCTCCTTGGATGGAAAGACAGTCTCGGTCGATGCGACCGCCCCCGCTAAATCACAAATCCGCGACGGAGGCAACCCTATAGTCTATCAGGATAGTATAGCCGGGAATCGCATCCCCGGTTTCCGGATAGACGCTCTATCGGGCCGGGGGCCGCGGCGACTAGATTGACATGCGGGATCTTTTCCGTTAGGACTGAAAGGAACATGAAAGATCGATTCAGTCGCACGTTCTGGCGGATCTTCGATCGGTTTCTGGCCGGCCCGATCAGGGATCTGGAGAACCTCCAATTCCGAAACGGCGGAGACGAGGATAACGGCATGATCATCGGACTCGATGTAGGCGGCACCCACACGGATGCGGTGCTTTTGGGCGAGGAAGGGCTGCTGCGGGAGGTGAAGATCCCCACCCGGTCTTCGGATCTTTTCGGAACGGTCCTGGACGGCATCGAACGAATCACGGAGGGGATCGACCCAAAGAGTATCAGCCGGGCCGTGCTGAGCACCACCCTGACCACCAACGCCATCGTCCAGGGAGAGAACCCGGCGGTGGGCATGATCGTTTCCGCCGGACCGGGAATCGACCCCACCGCCTTTCGCACCAACGAACACTACCATGCCGTCTCGGGCGCCATCGACCACCGGGGCCGGGAGGTCCGCCCCATCGACCCCGGTGAAATCGCGGCCATCGCCGAAGAATTCAAGGCGGCCGGCATCCGGAACATCGGCATCGTTTCCAAGTTCTCCACCCGGAACCCGTCCCACGAGAAAGGGATCCACAGTATCCTCAAGGACGATTTCGGCAAGATATTCATGGGGCACCAGGTCTCCGGCAGCCTCAATTTTCCCCGGCGGATCGCCACCACTTATCTCAACGCCGCGGTCCGGCCCGTCCACAAGCGGTTTTACGAAGCAGTCCAGAATTCCCTGGAAAGCAAGGGGCTAACCTTTCCCATCTACGTCCTCAAGGCCGATGGCGGCGCCATGAGCTTCGGGGCGTCCCTGGACTTCCCGGCCCAGTCGATCCTCTCCGGGCCGGCGGCCTCGGTCATGGGGGCCATCGCCTTCGCCCCCCAGGAGGGGGAATGCCTCGTGATGGACATCGGCGGCACCACCACCGACATGGCGATCCTGGTGGACGGGGCCCCTCTTCTGGACCCCCTGGGCATTACCCTGGGGCCCCACAAAACCCTGATCCGGTCCTTGGAGACCCTTTCCATCGGCGTGGGCGGGGACAGCGCCGTCACAGTGGCGGACGGCGACCTCCGGGTGGGGCCTGATCGGCAGGGACCGGCCATGGCCTTCGGCGGTTCCGTCCCCACGCCCACCGACGCCCTGTTCGTTTTGAACAAAATGACCGATGGCGACCGGGACCGGGCCGCGGAGGGGATCGCATCCATCGGCGACGCCCTGGGAATTTCCCCGGAGGCGGCGGCCGGGAAAATTTTCGATGCCGTCTGCCGCCGGATTCTGGCGGCGGCCCACGGCATGGTGGCCGGCGTCAACAGCAAACCCGTTTACACCATCCACGAACTCAAGGAGGGGCTGACGGTCCGGCCCCGGGAAATCCTGATTCTGGGGGGCCCCGCCCCTTTCTTCGTGGAGCGGCTCGGCCGGCTCTCCGATTTCGATGTCAAGGTTGTGCCCCGATGGCCCGTGGCCAACGCCGTCGGCGCGGGCCTGGCCCGGACCACTTGTGAAGTGGCCCTGTTCGCCGATACCCAGCAGGGGATGGCCGCGGCGCCGGAGGAAGGGTTCGCGACATCCGTGGGCAAAAATTACGACCTGAAAGCGGCGGTGACCCAGGCGGAGAAGCTGCTGCGGGAAAAGGCCCTGAAAATGGGCGCCGACGACGACGATCTGGAGACCGAGGTCATCGAAGAGATGCAGTTCAACATGGTCAAAGGGTTTTACACCACGGGGCGAAACATCCGGGTCCGGGTCCAGGTGAAGCCGGGGCTCATCCGGGGATGGCGGGCGATAGCTGAAGGACTGTCCGCGACGAAGTCCTGACGCTTTACGGACCACGGGGATTATCTTTATCCGATTTCGGGATTTTTCATGGCGAACAAAGAGCATCTCCTTCGGATCAAAAAAGGGTCGTCCGCCTGGAACGACTGGCGCCGAAAGGTTCGGGGGGAACGACCGGAGCTGTCCAACGCCGTGCTCGGTTTCTGCAAGCTGGCGGGGGGCGACCTTGCGGATGCGAATCTGTGGGAGGCTAATTTGAAAAAGTCGGACCTGAAGGGCGCGGACCTGAAGGGCGCGGAACTCTCTTTCGCGGATCTGTCCGGGGCGGATTTGTCCGGGGCGGACCTGTCCGGCGCAAACCTCACCGAGGTGAACCTGTGCGGCGCCAACCTGCGGGGGGCGATCCTCAAATCCGTCAATGGCTGGTCCGGACGACTGAGGGGGGCCGATCTGACCGATGCGGATTTCTCCGGCGCCGATCTTTCGGACGCCGACCTGACGGAAGCCCGGCTGGAACGGACCCGGTTGATAGACACCGTGTTGGGGAAAGGGGATCTGAACGGGGCCATCCTGTCCGGCACCCTGCTGTGCAATGTGGACTTGAGCGGGGTCAAGGGGCTCGGCACGGTGATCCATGAAGGCCCGTCCATGGTGTCCACCGACACCTTGGAAAGGGCCGCGGCGACCGTGCCGGCGGTTTTTTTTCAGAAGGCCGGCGTCCCGCCCGCCCTGATCCGGGCCATCAGGGACACGGCCGACGACCCGTTGGGGCCGGCGGCGGAAGTGGGCGCCGAGGGGCCGACCATCAGGTCCCTGCTGCTGAATCGGTCCGGCGGCGGACGGTTCCCCGAGGGGATCTACACCATCATCACCGAGAGCAACTGCCCGCTTTACGGGGCCGCCGACCGGTTCCGACTGAGCGGCAACGCCCTCTCCGTCCCGCCTGAAAAGCCGGCCTGCGTCATCCTGGTCGCCGACATTCTCGATATCCTGAAGCGGGCGGGCGGCGACAACAGCCAGGGACTGACCTTTCGCTGCAGCGGGTGCGTCGGCCGGATCCGGCTGGCCCGGGGCAATGCCGACGCCCTTCCGGCCGAGAGCAAACTCAGCCGGGAACTGGAAGGGATGATCAAGCTCCTCAAGAGCTTTCCCATGTTCAAGGGGCTGGAGAGCCAGGACATCCAGTACTGCCTCACCTTCCTCCGGCTGGGGAAATACAAGGAAGGGAACGTGCTGCTGAAAAAAGGGGAGGCCGGCGGCCACCTTTATGTCATCCTGTCCGGGAAAGTGGAAGTCGTGGGCGAGGGAGACGTCAGCATCGCCTACATGGGCAGGGGGGAGGTCTTCGGCGAGATGAGCCTGTTGAGCGGCCGGGCCGTGGGCGCCTCTATCCGGGCGGTGGAGCCCTCCCGGATCCTTTATCTCCAGGCCTCGGATTTCCGGCACCTGCTCTTGAAATTCCCCTCCCTCCAGCTCTATTTCAATAGGCTCCTGGTGCAGCGGCTGTCGGAGATCCACGATGTCCGGTCCCGGGAACTGGCCTCCGGGGTGGTGGGGAAGCTGTCGGACATGCCCCCGGCGGAGCTGCTCCAGACCCTCAATATCAACCAGAAGACCGGCGTGCTTCGCATCCAGCTCGCAGGCGTGGCGGCGTCGGTCTCGTTCCGGGACGGGGCCATGGTCGATGCCCGATACAACGCCCTGACCGGGAAGGATGCGTTTTATGGAATCCTCAAAGAAACGGAGGGGCGCTTCAAGTTCGTCCCGGGCCTGTCGGAGGAGGAGATGGCGGCCGGGGAGATGGGGGATTTCATGGGGATGCTGATGGAAGGACTGAAGAGGATCGACGAAACCGGGGACGACTGAGGCATCCAGTGGGATTCTTTGAGGCTGACCGATGATACGATTTTTCAGAAAGACGAAAAAAGCGGGCCTGCCGCCCGGCACCCTGATCCACACCGGCGAGCCCGTAGCCGAGGCGGTGACCCTCTCCTGCATTCGGTTCAACGAAAAGGAGATGGAGACGGTATCGGACGCGGATCTTACGGAAGCGTTCCTGTCCCGCCCGCCCGACAAGATCGTCTGGATCAACGTGGACGGCATCCATCGGGTGACGGTGATCGAAAAGATCGGGCAAACCTTCGGCATCCATCCCCTCACCCAGGAGGACGTGGTCAACACCGGCCAGCGCCCAAAGCTGGAGACCTACGACGACTACCTGTTCATCGTGTTGAAAATGCTCTATATGGACGAGGCGGCGGACGAGGTCCGGGCGGAGCAGGTGAGCCTGGTGCTGGGGGACGGGTTTCTCCTTTCTTTTCAGGAGACGTCCACCCACGTCTTCGATACGGTTCGGGAGCGGCTTCGGAAAACGACGGGCCGCATCCGCGGGTCGGGCGCGGATTACCTGGCCTATGCGCTTATCGACGCCATGGTCGATCACTATTTCCTGATTCTGGAGACCTTCGCGGAGCGGATGGAGACCCTGGAGGACGAACTCCTGGACAATCCCGGCCGCGACGCCATGGGCCGGATCCACGAGATGAAGCGGGAGATGATCTTTCTGCGGCGGCAGATCTGGCCGCTGAAGGAGATTCTGGGGCGGATGAAAAAGGCCGGGCCGCCGCTGGTGAAAAAAACCACCGGCGTCTATCTCAGCGATGTGCTGGACCATACGGCCCAGGTGGTCGACACCGTGGCCTCCTTCCGGGACATCCTTACCGGCATGCTCGATCTTTACCTGTCCACCGTCAGCAACCGGATGAACGAGGTGATGAAGGTTCTGACCATCATCTCCACCCTGTTTATTCCCCTCACCTTTCTGGCCGGGATCTACGGGATGAATTTCAAGTACATGCCGGAGCTGGAATGGCGATGGGGGTATTTCGGCCTCTGGGGCGTCATGGCGGTCGTCGCGCTGCTGATGTTGCTCTTTTTCAAGCGCAAGAAGTGGCTGTAAGGAGCGATAATTCGGAGAAGGCCCTTGTTTTATGCCGGAAGGATATGGTATCAGGTCTTTTTTGCGATCTGATCAAGAATTAAGGAGCCATCGATGTTTTTTCCGAGCATCCGAGAATTCAAGACCTTTCCCGACAGCGTCAAATACGGCATCCTTTTCATGCTGGGGGGGTGGATCTGGTTTTATATCGCCATCTACACCACCCTGATGAAAGGGGCGGTCTCCCCCCGATACCTCATCGGCATCGCCGTCTGTATCGTGGTCCTCCGGATCAATAATGTCGGACGGGTGCTTTGCATTCTGGCCCAGGCGATGATCATGCTCCAGATGGCCGTTCCCACCGCCGTCTATGTCCAGGCGGAAGACGGCTTCCACGCCGCCATGTCGGGGCTGGTCATCGTGCTTTTCGGCGCCTCGTCCTATTTCCTGTTCATCAAGGAATCGGCGGATTTTTTCAAGGCCTACAACAAAAAGAAAAAAGAGGGCAAGGGGGATAAAGCATCGAAGGATGTTGAACCGGAGGACATGGATCCGCACACCCTCCTGGGGGTAAAACCCGGCGCCTCGACCAAGGAGATCCGGGCCGCCTACCAGCGGCTGGAGCGCCATTACAATCCCAAGAAGATCGGCCATAAAAGCGCTGACTACAAAGAACTGGCGGAAAAGCGCTTCAAAGCGATCCAGGATGCCTATGAAACCCTCGTCCCCAGGAAATCCAAACCCAGGAAACGTTAGCGCGCCGATATCCGTCCATTCAATTTAAGGAAACGATCACGCCCATGAAAAAGAATCTGGAACCGAAGACCGTTGAGTGCCAGTGCGGCAATGCCATCGAAATGACAGAGGAGTCGGACTGGTGCACCCAATGCGCGAACAAAGTGTTTTACAAAGAGAAGGATCAGCGCCGCCACCGCTGGAACAGCATCTACATCTACGGCGTCATCCTGGCGGTGGTCACTTTCCTGACCTACGTTTTCCTGGAACTCATCGTGACGCCGACCTTGTAGTCCTATCGGTCGCTTGCAAACAAAGGGACGCTGTTTGCAGGGAAAAACCCTTTTGATCGGGCTTCGGCGAAGAGGGCCGCCGCGGCGGCTTCCCCCTCTTTTCCCAGATCCAGCGTGAAATCGTTGACATAGAGGTCGATATGCCGCCGAATCACCTCCGGGGCCATCTCCTGGGCATGGTCGCGGATGTAGCCCTCCGCTTCTCCGGGATGGTCGAAGGCCCAGGAGACGCTGTCGCGGACCGCCTCTTCGATGCGTCGGGCCAGGTTCGGCCCCAGATCCCGGCGGACGGCGATGCCGCCCAGAGGGATGGGCAGCCCTGTTCGGCCCTCCCACCATTCCCCCAGGTCCGCAATTTTGATGAGGCCGTATCCCGGATAGGTGAACCGGCCTTCATGGATGATCACCCCGGCGTCCGCGGTTCCGTCGGCAACGGCGGGCATGATCCGGTCGAAGGGCATCGGCGCGATGTCCCGGATTTCCGGCGCATAGATCCCCAACAGCAGCCGGGCCGTGGTCCACATTCCCGGCACGGCGACCGTCGCATTCGATAGATTCTTTTCTCTAAAATCCGGCCGCGCCACGATGAGCGGCCCGCACCCCCGACCCAGGGCCGCCCCGCTCCGGAGCAACCCGTATTTTTCCTGGAGGTGGCCCATGGCCCCGAAGGAGAGTTTGGAAACCGCGAACTCTCCCTCTTCAGCGGCCCGGTTGAGGGTTTCCACGTCTTCCAGCCGGATGTCGAAGGTCAGATCGGCGAGGTCGATCCGACGGTGGGCCAGGGCGTAGAAAAGGAACGTGTCGTTGGGGCAGGGGGAATAGGCCAGGGAAAGCTGTGTAGGCATGGGCGCCTCTCGGTTTTGCGATGTCGTCTATGGATTGCATCTCTCTTTGAAAAAATCCGTCAGGGACAGGACGGCTTGGCCGCACCGGTCAAAGGCTTTGGATAACTCCCAGGCCGCCCGGTCCCGATCCCCCACCCGGTTGCCGGCGCACCGGATCTCCAGGAACGGGATGCCGTAAAGGGCCGCGACATGGGCGGCCCCGGCGCCCTCCATGTTTTCCATCAACGGGCCGAAGGCATTGTACAACATATCGGCCCGCCGGTCCGAGGCCGTGACCGTGGAAACCGTCAGGAAAGGTCCGGCTTTGACCTGGACGGATTCTCTTCCAAACCGGCGGCTCAGGCGCCGATGGACCTCTTCCGCCATCGGGTGGAGCGGATATCGCCCCCGGATCTTCATCCCCCCCTCCGTCAGCATCGGAAACGGGAGAGGCGTCGGCGGCGAATCCATGGTTTCGCCCTCGATGCCCAGGTGCGCGTCGATCTCCTCGGTGGCGACGCCGATGTCCCCGACGGCCAGCCCGGCCCGTTCGAAGGCCCCGGCGCACCCGATCATGAGGATCATGCGGGGGGGGCGGTTTTCAATGGCGGCCGTGAGGGCTTGGACGGTGTTGGGGATGCCGGGGCCGGTAAACAGGAGACGGGCCCGGACGCCGTCCAGGCCCCCGGTGAACGTCCGTCGCCGGCCGATGGTTTCGGACCGTCCGTTTTCCAGGCGATTGAGCAATCCCGCCAGTTCCCCCGCCACGGCCCCGCAGATGAGCAATCTTCCGGACATGGTTTATCGCCCCACCCCCGCCCGCATCACCTCCACGATCTCCTCCACCCACGCCCGGGCGGTTCGGGCGTCGCAGTCGTAGAGGCCGAGTCCCCCGTCCATGTGGTCGACGGTCTGGGCCTGGAGGAACCGGTCCATGACGGCGTCCAGGACGAAGGCGGCCTTGTCCAGATCCAGGCCTTCCCGGAGTTCTCCCCGGCCGTGGGCGTCCGACAGGAGGGTGTTCAGGTATTCGATGCTGTATTCCCGGAGAGACCGCAACAGGTCGTCCCTGAAGGGGATGTCGTATTCGAAAAGGATCTTGAGGTAGAGCCGGTAGATCAGGGGGTGTTCCATCCGGAACAGGACCCCGGCCAGCAGGGTGGCCCGGAGCCGGTCGAAGAGGGGCTGACCCCGGGTTCTGTCCCGAACCGCCCGGAGGTAATCCTTGACCAGGGTCATGGCGGTGTCGAAGGCAAAGAGAAACAGTCCTTTTTTGTCCCCGAAGTATTGGAATATCGACCCCTTGGCGATTCCCAGCCGGTCCACCATGGCGTTGATGCTGGCCCCGGCGTATCCTTTTTCCCCGAATTCCGCCACCGCCGCCCGGGTGATCCGTTCCCGCTTGTCCCTGGAGAGGTTCTGGAAGGTTCCCCGGGGATCTACGCCGTATGTGCTCTTTTTTACCTTTTCCGTCATCCGGCCCATGGTCGGTTAACTTAGCAGAAACGGCCTTTTTTGGAAATCGGATTTCCGAGAAGGCCCGGGGTCCGGAATGCGGCCGCGGCGTTAAACTGACGGTAATGATTGACAGTTAGATCCATATCTTCTATAGTCCGGCTTTACTCGGGCCATGAATCGGGAAAAGCACCGAAAACCATCGGCCCATCTATTGAAGCGCTTGCGATACCATGGAAACGACCGATCAAAACAACGCGCCGGTGCGCTTAAAAGGGATGGGGGACGGCCTTTGCGTCTCCCTTGATCCGGATCAGCCGAGGGCGTTTATCCGTTCGGAGCTGACCCGGCTCTTCCAGCCCCTGAAGCATCTGGCCGTCAACGCCCGGGTGATCCTCGATTTCGGTGAAGCGGAAGGGGACGAGGGCCTGGTGGATGAACTGGGCGTGTTTCTGAAGGAAAATTTCGGCGTCGGCTCGGTCACGCAGACCCCAAAGCGGCGGGGTTCCTCGGAGGATTTCGTTCGGCGGCGGGATGTGGATCGGTCCTGGCATCACTACCGGTCCGACGTGCTGATGCTCACCGGCCGGGTGCGGTCCGGGCAAAAGGTGACGGCCCGGCGGCATCTGCTGATCCTGGGGGATGTGAACCCCGGCGGCGAGGTGGTGGCCGGCGGCGACATCCTCATCATGGGGAGTTTGGCCGGGACCGCGATCGCCGGTCAACCCGACGAGGTGGACACCATTGTGCTGGCGCTGGATTTCCGCCCGACCCAGGTTCAGATCGGGTCCGTGGTGGCGGCCGGGCCGCCGCCCTCCCGGCGGCGGTTTCCCGAATACGCCCATGTGGAGGGCGGCCATATCGTTGTGGAAAATTACATGAAGGCCAATCCGTTCGGACGGATGCCGTGGCCGGAAGTCCGGTAGCGCGGGCCTCCGGTGGATCGTTCGACTGCGGATGGATCGACTTTAAAGGACGAGGTGCAGCTTGGACGGTAAAATTATCGTCGTCACGTCAGGCAAGGGCGGTGTGGGAAAAACCACGGCCACGGCTTCCATCGGCGCCGCGCTGGCGGCGGAGGGAAAACGGGTGCTCGTGGTGGACATGGATATCGGCCTCCGGAACCTGGATGTGGTGATGGGGCTGGAGAACCGGATCGTTTTCAACGTGGTGGACGCGGTCAAGGGCAAATGCCGCATCAACCAGGCGGCCATCAAGGACCGGCGCATCGAAAACCTGTATCTCCTCCCCGCCTCCCAGAGCGACAACAAGGATGTGCTCATTCCCGAGGACATGATCCGATTCGGCGCCAAGATCCGGTCGGAATTCGACTACGTCCTGATGGATTGCCCGGCCGGCATCGAACGGGGGTTTGAAAATTCGGTGGCCGCGGCCGACGAGGCCGTGGTGATCTGCATGCCCGAGGTCTCCTCCGTCCGGGACGCGGACCGGGTTATCGGTCTCCTCTACGCCCGGGACATCACGCCCAAGCTGGTGGTCAACCGGATCGTTCCGGACATGGTGGCCCGGGGCGACATGCTCAGCCATGAAGACATTGTCGATGTTCTGTCCATCGACCTGCTGGGACTCGTGCCCATGGACGACCACGTTGTGATATCCACCAACACCGGCATGCCGCTGATCATGCAGAAGGACTCCAAGGCGGGCCAGGCGTTTCGCCGCATCGCCCAGCGGCTCAATGGAAACACCGACATTCCCATTGAGATTCCCCAGGGGCAGGGGCGTTTTTGGAAGCGGATCGGAACCAAATTCGGTCTCGGAAAATAAGGAGGCCCTACGATGTTAAACGGTTTTCTGAGAAAAGTACTGGGAAAAAGCGAAAGCCGGGACGTGGCCAAAAAGCGCCTCAAGTTCGCCCTCATCTATGACAAGCTGGAAGTCTCCGACGACACCCTTGAAAGCCTGCACCGCGATATCGTGGAGGTCATCTCCCGTTATTTTGAAATCGACCAGGATGCCTTCAAGCTGGATATCCACCGGACGGACGACCTGTCGGCGCTGGTGGTGAATACGCCGATTATTTCGGCGAAGCATCGGCATTGAGACAGGGATTTTTTTCCTGACCGCCGATGCGCGGCGGTGAAATCCCTCGAATGATCGATGCCGCTGTTTATGGAAAACCCCGCACCCCGTTCCCTCATCCCCGCGTTCCGCTTTTCCCCCAGGGAATCCCGCTTTACAACCCCCTGCCGGATTGGTATCTTTTTTTCAAATTAATCGCCGCCGGCGGCCGGCAGCTACGGCCCCATGGCCGGAAAGGCGCGCATACAATTCGAGAAAGGGAATCAATGGCAGTCGATCTGAAAACGGACATGTGGGTGACCGAAACCTACAAAGAGATCACCGGGCTCCGGTTTCGCGTCGAAAAGACGCTGTTTACGGGAAAGAGTCCCTTCCAGCAGGTGGATGTGGTCAAGACCGCCGGCCACGGCAATCTGTTGCTCAACGACGGATTGATGATGCTCTCGGAACGGGATGAATTCATCTACCATGAAATGATCGCCCACGTGCCTTTGTGCGTCCACCCGAATCCTGAACGGGTGTTGATCATCGGCGGCGGCGACGGCGGCACGGCGCGGGAGGTGCTCAAGCATCCGTCGGTGAAGCGGGCCGTGATGGTGGAGATCGACGAAATGGTGGTAAATGCCTGCCGGGAACATTTCCCCGATGTGAGCTGCGCCCTGGACGATCCCCGGCTGGAACTGCGCATCGAAGACGGGATCCGGTTCGTCAAAGAGACGACGGAGCGGTTCGACGTGGCCCTCATCGACTCCACGGATCCCATCGGCCCGGCGACGCCCCTCTTCGACCGGGCGTTCTACGGGCGGGTGGCCGAGGTGCTGAGCGACGACGGCATCATGATCACCCAGGCGGAATCCCCGTTCTATGATCCCGACATCCAGGCGCCGATGTTCAACAACCAGCGTCCGTTTTTCAAACGGCTCCACCTCTACCTCTTTTCCACCCTCACCTATCCCGGCGGCCTCTGGAGCTTCGGGTTCGCCTCGAAGGGGCGCCATCCCCTAACGGATTTCGATCCCGACCGGGCCAATGTCGCGGCCATTCCCACCCGGTACTACAACCCCGGCATCCACCGGGCCGCCTTCATGCTGCCCAATTTCGTCGCCGACGGCTTGTCCGATGTGCTCGACCCCATCGGCGACAGCGAAGGACCGGCGAGATGATCAGAAAAGACAAGCAAATTTCCGATTCAAAGGAAATGGCGTCCATCATCCGCCGCGCCGCCTACTGTCACCTGGCCCTGGCCGATGAGGGCCGGTCATCCGGGCGCGGCTGACCGCCATGACGGGGAAGCGTGGTTGAGCAGTTGACAATTCTATTGATTTTAGGAGGTTTCCGTGTACTCAAGAATCCTTGTGCTCCGATTCCCGAAATCGGTGGTCCATAAACCGCTGGTGTGCAATCTGGTCAAAGAGTATGACCTGACCTTCAACATTTTAAACGCCCAGGTGCTGCCCCGGCGGGAGGGCATCCTGGTGCTGGAACTTTACGGAACCCGCAAGAATTTCAAACTGGGCGTCCAGTATCTGAAGGATCAGGGCGTCCAGGTGCAAAACGCCGAGCAGGAGATCAAGCGGGATCAGAACAGTTGCACCCATTGCGGCGCCTGCACGGCGGTCTGTCCCACCGGGGCGTTGTCGATTCAGCGTCCCGAGATGACCATCGAATTCAACCAGAAGAAATGCAGCGTCTGCGAGCTGTGCGTTCCGGCCTGCCCCACCCGGGTCATGAAGGTGCGGCCGAAAAATCAGACGTTTTTCGATTAGCGATGGGGCTGACCGCGGTGGCCGTCAGCGGCGGCGTGGATTCCCTGGTGGCCGCCTGGCGCCTGAAGAAAGAGGGGCCGGTTGCAGGGGTCCATTTTAAAACCGGATACCACCCCGTTCCCGATGAGGCCATCCGGCGGATCGGGGAGCGGCTGGACATCCCCATCCACATCTTCGACATTCGGACGTCGTTCAAGGAGGAAGTGGTCGATTATTTCGTGAACACCTACATGTCGGGTCGCACGCCCAACCCCTGCCTGGTCTGCAATCCGGCCATCAAGTTCGGCCGGGTGTTCGATGCGGCCCGGACCCTGGGGGCGGATCGCATGGCCACCGGTCATTACGCCCAAATCCGGAGCGGCCCGGACGGCGGACCCCGGTTGTTCCGGGGAAAAGACCCCAAAAAGGATCAATCCTATTTTCTGGCCTTTCTCTCTCGGACGCAACTGACCGCCGCGGCGTTTCCCCTGGGGGGAATGACCAAATCCGAAGTGAAGGCGCTGGCCGCCCGGGAAGGGCTCCGCCCCGCCTCGGCGTCGGAGAGCCAGGACGTCTGCTTTATCCGCGGCGCCCGCTATGGCGACTTCCTCGTCCGCCAGGGGAACGCGGCCCCCGCGCCCGGCCCCATCGAGGACGTTCGGGGACGTCGTCTGGGGGAACACAAAGGGCTCCACCTGTTCACGGTGGGCCAGCGGCGGGGCATCGACTGTCCGGCCGAAGCGCCCTATTACGTGGTGCGCATCGACCCTCGGCGCAACCGGCTGATCGTGGGGTTCAAGGAAGACCTGCTCTCCTCGGAATGTCGCGTCTCCGGCGTCAACTGGATTCGACCCCGACCGGTTGACGCCCTATCCGATCCCATCGACGCCGCGGTGCGGATCCGCTATCGCCACAAAGCGGCCCCGGCCCGGATTTACCCGGCGGAGGACAAAACGGCGGTGATCCGGTTCCAGACCCCCCAGAGCGCCGTCACGCCGGGCCAGGGAGCCGTTTTTTATGTGGGAGAGGAGGTCGTGGGCGCCGGATGGATCGAGGCCGGATGGATCGAGGAATGACTCGGGGGACGTTCAAGATCGCGACCCTGGGGTGCAAGGTAAACCAATATGAATCGGACGGTCTGATCCAGGCCCTGACGGCGGACGGCTGGCGGCCCGCGGCGGCGGACCATCCAGCGGATCTTTGCGTGATCAACACCTGCGCCGTGACCGGCGGCGCGGCCATGCAGGCCCGGGGCGCCGTCCGCCGCGCCATCCGTGAAAATCCCGGCGCCCGGATCGCCGTCACCGGCTGCTACGCCCAGGTGGCGGCGGGAGAGATCGAAGCGATCTCCGGGGTCGATTACGTGATCGGCCACGGGGACAAGCACCGGTTGCCGGAGATCGTCAAGGAAAGTCCGAACCCGGCCCCCCGGACGATCCGGCGGATACTGGGCCGCTCCGAGCCCTTCTCCCCGTTTTTGGCGGCCCCATCCGCGGGCCGCACCCGACCCAACCTTAAAATTCAGGACGGCTGCGACGCCTTTTGCACTTACTGCATCGTCCCCCATGCCCGTGGGCCAAGCCGCAGCATGGACATGGACATGGTCATGGACCATCTCCGCGCCCTGGGCGCCGCCGGATACGGGGAGGTGGTCCTTTCGGGCATCCATCTGGGCCGTTACGGCCGGGATCTCACGCCGGCCGCGTCCCTTTCGTCCCTCATGGGCCGGATCATCCGGGAGCGGCCCGTAACCCGCATTCGGCTCAGCTCCATCGAACCCCCTGAACTCACCGACGGGATCATCCGGAAAACCGCCGAATCGGGCCGCTTCTGCCGCCATTTTCATATCCCGCTCCAAAGCGGCGACGACGGCATCCTGAAGCGGATGCGGCGTCCCTATGGCGCAGCGGTGTTTCGGGATCGCGTGATCCGCATTCGTGAACTGATCCCGGAAGCGGCCATCGGCGCGGATGTGCTGGTGGGATTTCCGGGGGAGACGGATGATGCCTTCCAGAACACCCTGATGTTGATCCGTGAACTCCCTGTCAGCTACCTCCATGTCTTCCCCTTTTCGCCCCGGCCCGGAACCCCGGCGGCCGCCTTTCCCGATCCGGTGGACGCGTCGGTGATCAAGGACCGGTGCGCGATCCTTCGGGATGAGGGAAAGCGGAAGAAAACAGCGTTTTTCAGACGCCAGATCGGGCGGACCCTCGATGTTCTGGTCGAAGGACGGCGGGACGCCGCCGCGGGCCGGCTCAAAGGGATGAGCGACAACTACGTCCCCGTTCTCCTGAAGGGGGGCGACGACCTGAAAAATACTTTCACCCCGGTGCGGGTCGTGAAAGTAT
>JAABTM010000228.1 GCA_011389855.1 Desulfobacteraceae bacterium | reverse complement strand
GTTGGGCTCCCCGACATCTCCCTCGAAGGGGGCGCTAACCCGGCCGCCCCCGGGAATCTGGGTCAGACCGATGACGGCGGTGACGGCGCAGGTCAAAAACAAAAACAGCAGAAACCGCCGGATTTGTTCCTCGTCCTCGACATGGTTGACCACCATGAAATAGACGATGAAGTACTCGAAATACTTGATCACGAAAAGGTAGCCGGTCTTGGCGCCGACCCGCCCCGCCAGCACCCCGACGCCGGTGGCGACCAGGCACACCGCCAGGTACAGAAAAATGGGCCGGTTCAACGGCGTCTTGCGAAATAGCCCCAACTCCTTGAAATAGGCCCCCTTGGCGAACCAGCTCAACCCGATCACCGCCAGCAAAAAATCGTCCACCCGCAGGGTCACGCCCCGGCCCAGGGAGGCGCCGCCGGTGCCGCCCACGTCGATCTCCGGGGACAGAAGCATGGAAAAAATCAGGATGTAAAGCCCCCATTCGGTGTTGACAAAGGCGACTCCGAAAATCACCACCGCCCCGAAAGCGCCCATGACCATGAAGGGCTGAAACCGGTTGACCATCATGCCGGAAAACGCGGCGGCGGCCACAAAAGCCAGGCCGAACAAAACGGAGCGCGTCATGGGGCTTGCGGCAGATAGATGTTTATCAAAGCGGCCAGTTCGGCCTGAAATGCGTATCCCAGCAATGTTAGCCCCAGGAGAATCGACAACAGAAGGATTTTCCCCCATCGGCGGCGCCCCTCCCCGGCGGCCGTTTGCCTGCGGGACTTCCCGGCGCCCCGCCCCAGAAGCCCCCAGGACCGCCCCTCGTCGGTCTTTTGTTCCCGGCTGTAGTACCGGCTCTGATATTTGAAATAATCCGGGCCGGTCTCCGGTTTGACGTTGTTGAGCACCACGCCCAAAACCTGCGCATTGACCTTGTCCAACGCCGATTTGGCCCGTTTGAGAACGCCCCGGGCGATCTTGCCCACCGTATAGACCAGGATGACGCTATCGACAAAAGGGGAGATGTCCACCGCGTCGGCCACCGGCAGGATGGGCGGGGCGTCGATGATGAGGACGTCGTAGGATGTTTTCAGGTGCTCCACCAATGACTTGAACCGGGGCGAATTGAGGATTTCCGACGGATTCCGGATATTCCCGCCGCAGGTGATGTAATGGAGATTGTCCAGCCCCGGCGTCATCATCACGTCGTCGATGTCCATTCGGCCCACCATCACGTCTGTCATAGTCTGGACCACGTCCTCCGCTGTATGGCCGCCCAGGACATAATCGGTCAGTCCCGGCGCCTGGGAAATACCGAAAGAACGGTGTACGGTGGGATTGCGCAGGTCGCACTCCATCAGCAGAACCCGGACCCCGCTCTGGGCCAGGCTCAGGGCGATGTTAATGCTGTTGAAGGTTTTGCCTTCCTGCAAATAGGAACTGGTGATGAGAAACGACCGCCCGCCGGGCTTGCGCGCCATGAACTGCAGGTTGGTGCGGATGGACCGGAAGGCTTCGGCCGCCAGGGAATTGGGCTCGTAATGGGTCACCAGCTCCCGGGCCATCTCCCGGCCCGGCCCGTCCCTGGCGGCGGCGTCGTCCCGCTTGAGATGGGGGATGATGCCCAGCACCGGCACCTGGAGGAGGCTTTCCACATCCTCGATGGCGCCCAGGGAGGTGTCCAGGGTTTCGGCCACGAATGCGAAGACGATGCCCATGAAAATTCCCATGATCACGCCGGTGGCCACCACGGTGATCTTGGAGGGGATGTTGATGGGGGACGACGGCACGGTGGCCGGCCGCACCAGGGTGACCTCCTCCACTTTGCCGGCCGCCTGGATGCGGATTTCCTGGTACCTGGATTGGAGCTGGGAATACAGCTCTTCGTTGAGGGCCACTTCCCGCTGGAGCCGGTTGAGCCGCAGGGCCTGGGCCGGAAAGGCGCCGGCCGTCCGCTCCAGGGACGCCAGCCGGGTTTTCAGCTCCGCCTCCCGGTCTTGCAACGCCGCCAGCCGCGACCGCAACGCCTTCCGGATGCCGTACAGGAGCCCATGGATCCGGTCGTTGAGTTCCACCACCTTGGGGTGTTCCTCGGTAAAGTCGATGAGCAGGGTCTGACGCTCCATCACCAGGTCCCGAAGGCGCTTGTTCAGGCCCTGGACCGCTTGGTTGCCCTCGATTTCCGGCAACAGGAGATTTTCGAAACTCCCGGTCCCGGAGACCGGCGCGTCCATGGCTGCCAGTTGCCGGGAAACAATCACCTGTTGCCGCACAACCGCGTCGTGTTCCGACTCGGCGTCGAACAGCCGGTTCAGGGTCTGGGAGGTCTGGGCGCTCAGTTCCACCACATTGTGCTCTTCCTTGAAGGCCCGCAGGGCGGATTCCGCTTCCCGGAGCCGCCGATCGGTGTCGGCGAGCTGTTCTTCCACAAACGCCTTGGTTTCAAAGGTCTGTTTGTTTTTTTCCAGGATGTTGTAATCCCGGTAGGTGACCGCCACCGCGTTGGCCGCGTCCGCGGCTTGGCGGGGGTTGGACGACACCGACCGGACGTTGAGGATATTGGCCCCCGATTCCTGGTCGGTCGACACCATTCCCCGCAGCCGCTCCACCGCCGCCATATGCTCTTCGGAACCGCGGATCTCGTCCGGCGTCAGGTCGTCGGGGACCCATCCCAGGGTCTGGGCCGCCCGGGCCAGAACGGGAAAACTGCGGATGATGAACGCCTGGGTGCCGATGCTGTCCGACTGGAACCAGAACCCCCCCGTGAAAAAATCGGCCATGCTGGTGCGCCGCTCGATCTTGACCGCCGCCTGGGCCTGATAAATGGGGGGCGGCTCGCGCATTTTGGCGAAAAAATAACTGAACCCGCTCACCAGGACGATCATGAGCAGCACCATGACCTTCCGTTTTTTCAGGATGCGCCAATAATCCCGCAGATCGACATCGTACTGGGCCATTGATCGTCAGCTCCGCTGCTTGCTCATGGGAGGCGGAAAGCCTCCCCCCGCATGTATTCGTCCCGGAAGCTGGCGGGGATGAAAATCAGGCGGAGAAGGGGGGAAATCTGTTGGACGAACCGGTTTACGTTGCCCACGAAACTCCGGGGCACGTAGACGAGATCGCCGTTGACCAGGCCGACGTTCTGGGATTGATCGCCGGTTTCGATTAGCCGTTCCAGATCGGCGGAGACGACCTCCGGCCGGGTGATGTCCCCCCGGACGATCTTGGTGCTCTCGGCGCTGGCGAAAATGGTGACCCCGCCGGCCTGGGAGATGGCGTCGAACAGCCGCATTTCCGAACCGCTGAAGGTAAAGACGCCGGGTTTCGTCACCTCGCCGAACACGTAGACCCGGTTGTCCTCCTTGGTGACCGCCGGAATCACCACGAGGTCGCCGGCATCCACCACCGGGTTCTGGGTTTTGTCCCCGAAATTGATGGTTTTGTAGAGGTCCACGCTGAAGTTGCGCCCGTCCTCCCGCCGGACCCGGACGTCCCGGAGGTTGGCCCGCTGGGTGGGTCCGCCCACCTTGGAGAGCATCTCCAGGAGGCTGATCTTGCCGGTGAGCGGATACCGGCCCGGGCCGGACCGAAAGGTGACGTTGGTGTATATCTCGCCGGCGAATGTGACGAATTTGCTCCTGTATTCTTTGACCACCACGTCCAGGCGGGGCTCGCGGATGTATTGTTTCAGGTCTTCCGTCAAGAGCTTGTCGAGCCGGGTGGCGGTAAAACCCGTTACCTTCAGGTTTTCGACAAAGGCAAAGGAGATGGTCCCGTCCGGCCGCACCAGGATTTCATTCTCTTCGGCGGTCGCCCCTTTCCACATGGTCACCGTCAGCACGTCGCCGGGGCCGATCTTGTACTCCGGAAACCCGGACGCCGTGATGAACACATCATTTTCATCCACAGCCGTCAGATCGACCCGATCCTCTTCGGCGGCCACTTCCCGGACTTTGAGCGGCGCGGCCCCGCCCCGGCCCAGCCAGAGCTTGATGCCGGAACCAAAGGATGCGGCGCACACATCGTTTTGACCGTCCCCGTTGATGTCCGCGATCTCGATGTCGTAATAGGTTCCGCCGGCCGGGAAAACGCCCGTCATGGGAATCCAGGGGACATCCGTCCCCCGTCGCCAGACCCGAACCCCGGCGCCGTCCACCGACCCCGCCAGGATCTCCCGCCGGCCGTCTCCGTCCAGGTCCGCCGACCGGACCTTCCAGAAGCTGCCCTCGGCCGCGGGCGGGGTCATCGGCCGGAACCGGCCCGTTCCGTCGCCTGCGTAAAGTCCCACGCCGCCGCGATGGCGGCCGGCCAGGATGTCCAGGTGGCCGTCGGCATTCATGTCGGTCACCGTGAGCGCGTAGAAATCCCCCTGATCCACCATCGGGATTTCAGACCAGTTTCCCCGGCCGTCCCCCAGCCAGACGCGGAGGCCGCCGTAGGTCCCCCATCCAGCGCCGACCAAGTCCTGACGCCCGTCCCCGTCGAAATCCGCCAGGGCGATGTCCATGTAGCGGCCCCGGGTGGTGGGACCGGTTTCGGCGGTCCAGTTCCCCTGGCCGTCCCCCAGCCAGATCTGGATTCCGGCCTGGGCCTCGGTGGTGGCGTTGGCCGCCAGGATGTCGAGATGCCCGTCGTTGTTGACATCCGCCGTCATCACTCCTTCATAGAGATCGCCCTCCACCGGGGAGGCGCCTCGTTCCCAATGGCGATGGGTCTTGCCTTGAGAGCGGTTGAGCCAGACCATGACGCCGGAAGATTCCCGTCGCACCGAAAAGACGATGTCCTCGAGGCCGTCGCCGTCCACGTCGCCGGTGGCCACCGACCGCACGTCTCCCTTGATGGGCAAGAATTGGGGGCCTTCCATGATTCCGTTTCCGGCGCCGTACCAGACCGCCACGGCGCCGGGGGACGACGCGCACCCCACGATGTCGGGGCGGCCGTCGTTGTCCATGTCGGCGATCGAGAGCCCCCGGTATTGACCGGCCGAGGGCAGGCCGTCGGCACGGGGGGTTAATTCGGGTTGGCGGTAGGGGGGTGGGGCGCAGGCGCTTAGGATGAATAAACATAAGAAAAAGACACGGACTGGTGAAAAACAGACACGGACTAACACGGACGGGCACGGACGCAATGGACCGACACGGACGGGGGGGGCGTTCACTGAGGTTTCGGTTTCCATTGGATGTCTTCCAGGGCCTCTTTTACGATGGCGGCGTCGACTGATTCGGCTTTGCGCATCATGCCCACCAGGAGGGCGCGGTCGCAGACGGTGTTGACCCGAAGCGGCACGCCGGCGGCGTATTCGTAAATCAGGTTCAGGGCGCTTTGTTTGAAAATGCCGCGTTGGGCCCCGGACTGCTTGAGCCGGAAGGCCATGTACCGCGTCATGTTTTTGAAATCCAGGGCTTCCAGGTGAAAGGTCACGGAAATGCGTTCGGCCAGGGGCCGATGGACGGCTATTTTTTCCAAAAGCGGCATTTGCCCCAGGAGAATCAGGGTCATCAGGAACCGGCCTTCATGTTGCAGGTTTAGCAGCATCCGGAGTTCTTCGAAAGTGGCCTGTGACCGGATGACATGGACCTCGTCCACGAACAACACGGGATGGACGCCGTCGGCGTTCCTTTGGAGCAACCGGCCCCGAAGTTGATCCAGAAGCGTGCTTTTGGAATCCGTCTCCGGCCGCTCACCAAAACTATACAGGATTGAACGTATAAAATCAACCGGTTCCGTGGCTGGATTTTCGATCATCCGGCAGTCGAACCGCCCGCCGGGCAATCGGTGCATGACGGCCCGGGCCACGGTGGTCTTGCCGCACCCCACTTCGCCGGTCAGCATGGCCGCTCCTTTGGCGTTTTCCGCCGCGTACATCAGACGCGCCGCTGCCTCTTCATGCTGGGGCGAAGGAAAAAACCGCTCACCGTCCGGCGCATTGTCAAAGGGCGGGGCCCGCAGCCCCCAATGATCAAGATACATATTAAATTCCCACTATCCACTACCCACTACCCACTACCCACTACCCACTATCCACTACCCACTACCCACTACCCACTACCCACCATCCACCACATAAATCAACGGATGCTCCGGCAGGTTGATGATCTCCCGTTCCTTTGGTTTCCGGCCCTGGGCGTCGTGGAGGATTTCGATCCGGGGCCTTAAAGGGTTGTCCGGATAGGTGGCGATCACCCGGCCCTCGGCGTGGGTGTTGAGCCGGACATGGCTGTGGAGCGGAAAGGCAGTGAACAGCCGGATCAACGCCCGAAGACAGGTCTTCCGGTATCCGGCCTTGCCGGTTCTCAGGATCTCTTTTGCCGCTGAAAGGTGTGAAAATTTTTGTCCCTGGGGTCTGGTATGGATCAGGGCGTCGTAGAAATCCGTGAGGCCGACGACCTGGGCGTAGGGATGGATCGCATCTCCCTTCAATCCATTGGGATACCCCGATCCATCGATGCGCTCATGGACCTGAAGGGCTGTTTCCGCCAGCCAGCCGTGGTCTTTTCCGAACGCATCATGGAGAATCCGGTGGCTGTGGACCGGGCGCTTCCGCATGGCGTCGATCTCCTTGCGGGAAAGGGGCTCTTTTTTATGGATGAGTTCCTCCGGGACCATGCCCATGCCCACGTCATGGAGCAGGGCCGCGACGCCGACCTTGACCGCCTCTTCGGCTTCCCAGTCGAGCCGCTGGGCGATTTTAATGGAGAAGATCGAGACATTGACCGGATTGTACAGGTGGTAATGGGCGGGATCATCCTGGTAAAGCGCCTGAAGAAAAAGCGGATCGGGCACGCCATCCGGTTGGGCGGCGGCCATTTTTCCCACGATCTTGAACGCCTTTTCCAGGGAAAACGGTTCTTGACGGCGCACCGCCCGCAAGACGGAGGCGACATATGAGAAGGCCGCCGCATAGAGCGCTTTCCGCCGCGGGTTCCCGGTCTCATGGGATGCATCGACGGGCGTCGGGCGGGCTTTTTTGCCTGTTGGCGCGACGTCCCTGGCTTCCCGCAACCGAAACCGTTTCTTTTTCCGAACAGGCAAACCCTCATCGGACGCCATCGGTCCGGCCGAGTCGT
The DNA here is from genome assembly GCA_011389855.1 of Desulfobacteraceae bacterium. Lineage (GTDB taxonomy): Bacteria > Desulfobacterota > Desulfobacteria > Desulfobacterales > JAABSP01 > JAABTD01. The sequence goes on along the minus strand of JAABTM010000228.1, from coordinate 1,628 downwards.
CCGTTCCGGTTTTCAGACGGCTGAATCGGACCATTTCACACCTCCTCTTTTTTCTGCATAAGCGGTTTCCGAAACCGTTTTCTCTTCAATGCAAGACCTGCCGAGACCGCGGCCCCGCCGTTCCAGTATGGTGATGAGCCCTGCCAGGAACACGGCCTGCATGAGAAGCGCCAAGGCCTCCAGGGCGCCGGCGTTTCTGAGCGCCACGGCGCCCGCGCCAAAGCAAAGGCTCAGAAGGTAGATGAACAGCACGCTTTTCCGGCGTCCCCCCAAAAGATCCGCCATCCTGTGGTGGAGATGGTCCTGGCCCACGTAAACCAGCCAGTCGTGAACGCTTTTGACTTTTCCGGCGATGATCCGGTCCAGGGTGATGTGGACCATGTCGAAGATCAGGAGCCAGAAAATGAGCAGGGGCGCGACAAAAGCGGCGATGGGGTTGCCCGGAACCCAGTCGCCGTGTACCGCCAGGCAGGCCAGGACGAATCCGATGACCGTGCTGCCCCCGTCCCCCAGGAAAATGGACGCCTGTTGTCCGTTTTTGAAATTGTGGGGCAAAAACCCCAGGCAGGCCCCCATCATGGCGGCCGCGATCCATCCCAGAAACGGCTGCTGGGCCTGAAACGCCGTCACCCCCAGGAAAAACGCGATAATGGCGCCCAGTCCGGCGGCCAGACCGTCCATGCCGTCGAAAAAATTCATGGCGTTGGTGATGCCGACGATCCACAGGAACGTCAGCAGCAGGTTGGCCCCGTCGGCGAACAGGCCCAGGGCGTCGGGGACGATGCTCAGGACCACGCCCGATGCCGCGACCCAGGCCGTCCCGATGGTCTGGGCCGCCAGCTTGAAAAGGACCGGCGACTCCCGGACGTCGTCCGACAGGCCGACGCAAAACACGAGGGCGGAGGCCCCCAGGATGGCCCCCAGGCGGGCGGAGTAGATGCCGTTGGCGGCAATGGCCGCCAGAAACGCGAGGAACACGGCGACCCCGCCCAGAAGCGGCGTGGCGGCGTGATGGGATTTCCGGGCGTCCGGCGCGTCCAGAACCCCCAGGCGGCGGGCCATGCGCGCGCACAGAGGGGTGAGGAAAAAGGCGACGCAAAAGGACAGCAGCAGCATGTACCCCCATCGAATCCCCAAAACCCGGAATATGTCCCGTATGGGTGGGGCGACCAACGCGCCCGTGCAGAGGATGGCCGCAGAGTGCCCGAGTTGTTCGCGTTTCTTCATCGTCAATGATTGACTCCTTATCACCTAAAAACGGTTGTCACTTTACAACAATTAAACATTTCTTCCTGGAAAAGCAATGGGGCCATCACGGTTTCAAGGGGTAGGAATCTATGAATCGGCGGCGACGACATCCCGCAGCGCATGGAGAACATGGGCTGATTCCGCATCCGAAAGCGCCGGATAAACCGGCAGGGACAGGAAGGTTCGCCAGGCCGCTTCCGCGCCCGGACAGTCGCCGCGGCCTATATAATGGTGGAGCGGCTTGAACACCGGGCGGGCGCACCCGACGCCCCGGGCCGTCAGGGCGTCGATCCAGGCGTCCAGGCCGCTCCGTACGGCCGCCGCGTAGCGGTAATAGATGCGGCCCGGGGCCGGCGCCGGCGCCTGGATCGGCAATGCTG
>JAABTM010000227.1 GCA_011389855.1 Desulfobacteraceae bacterium | reverse complement strand
CTTGCCGGATGTCAACAGGGCGGTCACCCGCTTTTTTTCGGTGTTGACCAGATCCCAGTGCAACGCCGAATCGTTGAAGCCCAGCTCTTTTTTGGTCTCGTCGGTCAGGTCGGAGGGGTCGCCGTCGTAGGCGTCGGAATAGGAGGAGCCCACCGCCAGGTGGCAGTTGCCGTGGTCGCCGCCGTAGTTCTCGTCGAAAAGCGTGTTGGCCATGAAGGTGTCGATCCGGGAAAACCGGCGGTCGGTGAGGGAGAACTCCCCCACCCGCCTGGCGCCCTCGTCCATGGCGAGCTGCTTCTTCGTGAAGGCGTCGCCCGTTTCCGCCCGGATCTCCACGGCCTTCCCCTTCTCGAAGACCAGGGTCACCCCTTCCACATAATTGCCGCTCCGGTAGGAGGGCTGATTGGCGTAATACCGGCCGGCGGTCCCGCGCCAGTCCGGGGAGACGAACAGTTCAAAGGAGGGGATGTTGTGGCCCGACAAGCCGATCCATTTCCGGCGGTCGCCGGGGGTCACGGTGAGATCGGTGGTCTCCGACCCCACATGGATCGAGGCGATCCCGAGGCTGTTGAGCCATTTCTTGATCTCCATGGCATTATGGTAGACCCCCTGCCACGCGTCCACCGGCGAGGCCTCATCCAGAAAACAGGCCTTGGCGATCTGACCGGCGTAGGCGTCCCTGGACAGTTTGGCGTGACCGGCCAGTTCGTCCGTGGGAAAGGCGCAAAGGGTCCAGCTGAACTCCCCGGTCTCCTCCCGTCGGGTCAGGATGTCCCGGAGGTATTTCCGGGCCACGGCGGTTTTGCCGATCTTTTGGGGGTCCACACCGCTCAGGTGGGTGATGGATTCCGGGGCGTAGAGGAAGATGCTGCCGTTGAGGCCCCGGCAGAGTTCCTCTTCCCCCGGCCCCCGGAAGGCGAGCTGGTCGTCGTCCCCGATCCTGTAAAAACTCTTCTCCATGGCCGGGGTGCCGGTCATGCGCTGGATGGGGTGCATCCCCTCCTTCAGGATCCGCTCGAAGAGGATCTCCGCCAGCCGGACCGCCGGCCGGTCGTACCGGATGAGGATGACGTCGCCTTCCCGGTACGGATGGCCGCGGGCGGTGTTGAGGGCCCACAGGAGCACGTCCGCGTAGTTTTCCAATTGTTTTTCGGTGAACATAACGGTCTCCTCGGGGTTAGGGGTGATCGTCTTTCAGAAACAAACGGTGGTATTCCGGCTCGCTCAAATGCGCTCTCATGAGACGGTTGAGGAGATTGAAGGCCTCCTCCAGCTCTTCGTCGGTCATGCGCTTGACCAGGGTCCGGGCATGGGCGTCGTCGGCGAACTTCTGAAGGTAGTAAACGAGGGTGGCCTCATCGGTCGCCCGGTCGAGCCCGAAGCCGACAAGCCCGTCGTATTCTTCGACAAATTTATGGGTATGTTGCGCCATTTTTCCTTTCCAAACCGAAAAAAGATGGTATGTAGGGGCATGTTCCACGGAAACCCCTTCAACTATCTGACCGCCCCCGACAACGTCTCCATCCGTTACGGCGTCTGGCGGACCCCGGCGGACCCCGCGGGGTCGGCGGTGGTGCTGAGCGGCCGGTTCGAATTCATGGAGAAGTACCGGGGGGTGATCCGCCGCCTCAACCGGCGGGGGATCGACGTCTACAGCTTCGACTGGCGGGGACAGGGCCTCTCCACCCGCCCGCTGCCCAACCGCCACAAGGGCCACGTGGGGGATTACGGGGAGTACATCGCGGATCTGGACCTGTTCATGGACCGGGTGGTGGACCCGACAGCCGCCGGGCCGCGGCTCCTGCTGACCCACTCCATGGGCGGTCACATCGCCCTCCGCTGGCTCCGCCGCCGGCCCCGGGGGGCGGACGGGCTGGTGCTGGTCTCCCCCATGATCGACATCCGCACCGCGCCTTTCCCCAAACCCCTGGCCCGGCGCCTGGCACGGACCGCGCGCCGGTTGGGGTTCGAAGACGCCTACGTGCCCGGGGCCGGGGATTACGTGCTGGCGGACGAACGGTTTCCGGGCAACCGGCTCACCGCCGATCCCGAAGGGTTTCTCGTCTCCAAGCGGGAAATCGTCCGCAACCCCGGGCTGGCCCTGGGCGGGGTCACCTATGGGTGGCTGGCGGCCACCTTCGATTCCATCGACCAGCTGACGGCCCCCGGCCATGTTTCCGCCATCCCCATCCCCGCGCTGTTGGTCGGCGCCGGAAAGGAGCAGGTGGTATCGGTCCCGGCCCAGCGGCGCATTTGCCGTGAGCTGCCCGATTGCCGTTTTGTGGAGATCCCCGGCGGACGCCATGAACTCCTCATGGAGACCGATGCGGTCAAGGCCCGGTTCTGGGCGGTCTTCGACCGGTTCCGGGTCCGCCGCCTGGGGATGCCCCCCTAAAGGTCCGGGCTCATTCCAGAAAATCCTTCAGGCGGATGACCTTGTCGTCCCTGACGGCCTCTTTCTTCACCGCCATGACGTCGCCGTCCTTGGCCTCCTTCAGTTCCTCGATCATCTCGCCGACCTTGGGGTTTTCCTCGATGAGCCGTTGAATCCGGTTGCGGAGGCTGTTCCATTGCGCTTCGAGCGGCGCGGTGTCCAGCTCGAAGCCGCCCAGGCGGGCCAGGAGCCGCCCCAGCTCGGCGATGAGGCCGAAATGGGTGGTGTTTTCGAGGTAGAAGGGGCAGTGGCACCAGATGCTGACGCAGTCAAATCCCTTCCGGGGACCGTCCGCCTGGATCAGCCCGTGGACGGCGCTGGGCCCTTCGTAATAAATGGGCATGACGTCCGCGGCCCGGAGGTCGGCGGAGAGGGCGTCGGTGGAGGCCATGCCCGAGATGACCCGGTCGGAATGGAGCACATGGTCGAGCATGGCGCCCAGGGTGACGATCGTGCCCACCCCCAGGGTTCGGCAGAGGCCGAACAGCTCGTCGGCGAAAAGACGCCAGCGGAGGGTCGGCTCGTCGGCCCGGAGGACCAGCAGATCCCGCTCCCCCGAACCGGTGAGAACCCCGTAAAACTCACCCCGGGGCCACGCCAGGCTTTTGAGGGTCCCCGCCTGGATGGTCGCCACGGGCCGGCTGGCGTCGTAGCGGTAGAACATATCGGTGTCGAGCCGTGCGAAAGGGGACGCATCGAACCGCCGGATCAGATAATCGACCATGCCGGTCGAGACGTCCAGCGCGTTGCCCCATCCGCCGAACCCGGCGATGAGTATGGGATCGCGCAGCGGCGGCAGCCTGTCGAATTGAATTGCCTGCAAATCTTTTTCCTTGTCCTTTAGCCTTGGATGAAACCAGCGTGATGCGACGATACACCGGATCATACCAATTTCCCCGGAGGGCGTCAATTCGATTCCATACCGGGTGAATAACGAAACCCGTTGACTTTAGACCCGAAACTGCTATAAATTTTAAGGATATCAATCAAGGGCGGCCCTTTGTTCTGATATTTGTTCCGATCTTTGTTTAGGGCCCCCACCAAATTCGGAAAGGAAACCCCATGGCCGCTGCCAGGAAATCCGATACGGATAAGCCGAAAAAATCGATCATGCCCCGCCTTTTCGTCGGCGTCTGGCTGGTCGCCCTGACGGTGCTGCTCGTCATCATGTTCACCAATATGCCTGAGAAACGCAATGGCGGCCAGGGAAAAGAACTGGTCAAAAAGATCACCGTGCCCCTGCCGGAAGAGATCCAAAACCTGGCCACCAGGGCATCGGTGAACGGGCTCGAAAACCGGGTGGAGACCGTGGAAACGAAAACCGCCCAGGTGGACGAGATCCGTCGGAAGGTGACGGAACACGACGGCGACATCGCCGTCCTGGACCAGCGGGTCGACCGGCTGGAGACCACCGTCTCCGACAAGCTGACCCTGCCCTCGCGATCCTTTTCCGAGATCCCGGCGCCGCCGGCGGCGGAAACGCCCGAACCGGCGAAGACGGCCCCGACCGGGAAGGCTCCGAAGGGACCGGCGGACAAGACGGCGGACCCGCCCCCGCCGGTCGAAACGCCGACGGATGGAACCGCCGCCTCAACCCCGTCCGCCCAACCGACGGATGGGACCACGGCATCGGCATCGACTCCGCAACCGACCGATAAGACCGAAGCCCCGAGCGCGACCGAACAACCGACGGATGGGACCACGGCATCGGCATCGACCCCACAACCCACCGATAAGACCGAAGCCCCGAGCCCGGCCGAACAACCGGCCGCCTCCGACGGCAAAAAGCCGACGCCGTCCCCGCGGAAACCGGGCGGCGACGCCGGACCGGCCACCGCCCCGCCGGACGTCGGGACGGAGACCCCGGAGGACCGCCGGTCCGTGCAGCGGAAGATCGCGGCCCGTGAAGCCTACATTCGGCGAACCGCCCCCTTGCGGCGGACCGGCGACTGGGCTCCGCCGCCGGAAGACCGGGCCGCCATGAACGCCGGCGACCGGGGGGCGACCCCGCAGGGCGCCGAAGGCTACGGACCCGATGAATACGCAGCGAGCAGGGCCGGCCGCGTCCAGCCGCCCTACACCGGCAAACAGAGGGGGCTTCCCATCGGTTCGCCCGCCGGGTCCCTTCACCGCGCGGGCAGCCGGTTCGGCCACCGGGTCGACCTGTCGCATAAACTCGACGGCGCCGACGGCGGCCGGGATCCGAAATCCTATGGCGCCAAGACCGCCCCGGGCATGACCATCTTCCCCGACCGGCGCCTCGATCCCATGAAAATGGATTAGCGCCCGACGGCGGGACGTTAAATGATCCCGCCGTCTCCGCCGCCGCGGCCCCGCTATTCCCTTGACACCCCGGGGATTTGCGACTAATGTTCCCCTTTTAAAAAAAACGGGCGATTGCCCTTTCCGATCCGGAGGATACCAAATATAATGGATTACAAAAAGACGCTCAACCTGCCGGCCACCAAATTCCCCATGAAGGCCAATCTGGCCAAGCGGGAGCCGGAACAGATCGCCAAATGGGACGAAGACGACCTCTACCACGGCATCCGAACCGTTTCCAAAAAAGAAGGGCGCGAGCCCTTTATCCTCCATGACGGCCCGCCTTACGCCAACGGCAACATCCACATCGGCACGGCGCTGAACAAGATCCTCAAGGACATCATAGTCCGGTCGAAACAGATGGCCGGCTTCGACGCCGTCTACGTGCCGGGGTGGGACTGCCACGGCCTGCCCATCGAGCACAACGTGGACAAGGAGCTGGGCAAGAAGAAGGCGTCCATGTCCCAGGCCGAGGTCCGGAAGCACTGCCGCGCCTACGCGGAACGGTTCGTCGACATCCAGCGGGACGAATTCAAGCGACTGGGCGTCATGGGCGAATGGGAAAACCCCTACCTGACCATGGCCTACGAGTACGAGGCGGTCATCGCCCGGGAATGCGGCAAGTTCGCCCTGGACGGCAGCCTCTTCCGGTCCAAGAAACCCATCTACTGGTGCTGCTCCTGCCACACGGCCCTGGCCGAGGCGGAAATCGAATACTTCAACGAGAAATCCCCCTCCATCTTCGTGAAGTTCCCGGTTCTGGACGACCTGGGCGACATCGACCCGGCCCTCTCCGGCCGGGACGTTTCGGTGGTGATCTGGACCACCACCCCCTGGACGATTCCAGCCAACCTGGCCATCGCCCTCCATCCCGATTTCGAGTACGCGGCCGTGGAGACGGCCGGGGACGAAACCCTGATCCTGGCCCGGGAGCTGGTGGACGGGTGCATGAAGACCTTCGGCGTCGATGACCACAAGATCGTAGCCGACATTTCGCCCAAAGCCCTGGAGCGGAAACGCTGCCGTCACCCTTTCTACGACCGGGAATCGCTGCTGGTCCTGGGGAATCACGTCACCCTGGAGGCCGGTTCCGGGTGCGTCCACACCGCCCCCGGTCACGGCCGGGAAGACCATGAGGTGGGGCTGGAATATGGCCTCGATGTCTATTCACCGGTGGACGATCAAGGACGGTTCACGGACGAGGTGGACTTTTTCGCCGGCCAGTTCGTCTTCGAGGCCAACCCCCACATCAACGACAAGCTCCGGGAGACGGGCGCGCTGCTGGCCCGGGAGACCATGACCCACTCCTACCCCCACTGCTGGCGGTGCAAGCAGCCGGTGATCTTCCGGGCCACCCCCCAGTGGTTCATCTCCATGGACAAGACCGGCCTGCGCCAGAAGTCGCTCACGGAGATCGACCGGGTCCAGTGGATTCCCAAATGGGGCCGGGAGCGGATCTACGGCATGATCGAAAACCGGCCCGACTGGTGCGTATCCCGGCAGCGGGCCTGGGGCGTGCCCATCACGGTCTTCTACTGCGAGGACTGCGGCGAGCTGCTGGTCAACGAGCGGACCGTCGATCACGTTTACAGCCTCTTCAAGGAACACGGCGCCGACGTCTGGCTGGAGCGGGAGGCCCGGGATCTCCTCCCCGAAGGGAGCCGGTGCATGGGATGCGGGTCCGAACGCTTCCAGAAGGAAACCGACATTCTCGACGTCTGGTTCGACTCGGGCGTAAGCCATGCGGCGGTGCTGGAGGCCCGGGACTACCTGCGATGGCCGGCGGACCTCTACCTGGAGGGCAGCGACCAGCACCGGGGGTGGTTCCATTCCTCGCTGCTCACCGCCGTGGGGACCCGGGGCCGGGCGCCCTACGACGCCGTTCTCACCCACGGGTTCGTGGTGGATGAGGCGGGCCGGAAGATGTCCAAATCCATCGGCAACGTCATCGCCCCCAAGCAGGTCATCGACAAATACGGCGCCGAGATCCTGCGGCTCTGGGTGTCGGCCTCCGACTACCGGGACGACATCCGCATCTCGGACAACATCCTCAAGCAGCTCTCGGACGCCTACCGGCGCATCCGGAACACCTGCCGGTTCATGCTGGGCAACCTGTCGGACTTCCATCCGGCCGCCGACGCCGTCGGCCGCGACGCCATGCCCGACATCGACCGGTACGCCCTCCACCGGCTGGTCTCCCTGGTGGAAAAGGGCCGCCGGTCCTACGACCGGTACGAGTTCCACGTCATCTACCACGCGCTCCACAACTATTGCACCCTCGACCTGTCGGCCTTCTACCTCGACATCCTCAAGGACCGGCTCTATACGTCGCCCCCGACCTCCAAGGCCCGGCGGTCGGCCCAGACGGCGATCCACGCCATTCTGGATGCCATGGTCCGGCTGATGGCGCCGCTGCTGCCCTTCACCGCCGACGAGATCTGGCGGTTCATGCCCGAGACGCCCAACAAGGCCAAAAGCGTCCACCTGGCGGCGCTGCCCAAGCCGGCCGACAAATGGCGGGACCCGGAGCTGGGCAAAAAATGGGAAACCCTGCTGGCGGTGCGCGGCGAGGTGAGCCGGGCCCTGGAGTCGGCCCGAACCGCCAAGACCATCGGCCATTCCCTGGACGCCGCCGTGACCCTCCATGCAGAGGGCGACCTTTTCGAACTCCTCAACGGGTATGCCCGGGAGCTGCGCTCCATCTTCATCGTCTCCGAAGCGCGCCTCGCCCTGGAACCGCCGACCGGGGGCTTTCGGAGCGACGAGATCGAGGGGCTGACCATCGGGGTGGCGCCCTCCGGCGTGGAGAAGTGCGAGCGGTGCTGGGTCCACGACCCCACCGTGGGGGAAAGCGCCGATCATCCCACCATCTGCAACCGGTGCGAAACCGCCCTCTCCGCCATGGGATAGCCATGCCGTCATCCACCCACGAGACCGGCGGCGCCGTCCGGGACGGCCGGGCCAACGCCTGGAAATGGCTCCGCCTGGCGGTCATCGCCGGTCTCATCATCCTGCTGGACCAGATCACCAAAACCCTCATCCTCCGGTCGCTGCCCCTCTACGACAGCTTCCAGGTGATTCCGGGGTTTTTCAACATCACCCACATCCACAACCCCGGCGGCGCCTTCGGCCTGCTGGCCGACGGGCACCCCCTGCTGCGGAAGATCCTGTTTCTGGCGGTCTCGGCCATAGCCGCCGGCGCGGTGCTCTATTTCTACCTCAAGACCCCGCGCTCCTACGTCTGGCTGTCGGCCGGGTTCGCGCTCATCTTCGGGGGCGCCGTCGGCAACCTCGTCGACCGGCTGCGGTTCGGCATCGTGGTCGATTTCCTCCTTTTCTACATCGGCCCCTACCACTGGCCCGCCTTCAACGTGGCCGACAGCGCCATCACCGTGGGGGTGGCCATCTTCGCTTTCCACATCCTCTTCAACAAACTTCCCGAATAACGGAGCGGGGCGACCCATGCATCCAGTTTTGTTTCAATTCGGCAACGTGGCCATTTACACCTACGGGCTCTTCATCGCCCTGGGATTCCTGTCCGGCATCGCCATCGCCAAGAAAGAGGCCCGGCGGGTGGGGGAAAATCCGGAACAGATCACCGATCTGTGCTTTTTCATCCTCATCGCCGCCCTCGTCGGCTCCCGGCTCTTCTACGTGATAACGGCTCCGGAAGCCTTTTTGAAAGACCCCCTGGAGATTTTCCGGATCTGGAACGGCGGCCTCGTCTTCTACGGCGGATTCATCGGCGCCCTTGTCACGACGGTGGTCTATTTGCGCCGGCACGGGATGCAACTGTGGAAAACCTTGGACCTCCTGGTCCCGGGCGGCGCCTTCGGCCATTTCCTGGGCCGCATCGGCTGTTTTTTCGCCGGGTGCTGCTACGGCGAGATCTGCGCTCTCCCCTGGGCCGTCACCTTCACCAACCCCGAAA
>JAABTM010000527.1 GCA_011389855.1 Desulfobacteraceae bacterium | reverse complement strand
GACATGGAGAAAATCAAAAAAATCGCCGGCGATATTGCCGGCGCGATTCAATAAGCAAAGACAATCTATCAGTAACCGCCACTCCCCTCCATCCCGGAGGGGAGACGTTCCCAAAGGGAAAAGGAAGCCCGATCTCCCAATATTATTTTGATATCCTTAACGCAGCGGCGATCACGTCTAATACCTGAACAAGCGTCCTCTCATAGGAAGATTCGACGTTTTCCTGCCCGCCTGCGTGCTTGTGATGAGGAAAAGTTCTCACATCCCAATCCGGTGCATTATCCCACCGGATAAGAATTTTCCCGCTCTTATCCTGCCAATGATATGCATATTTCAATTTCATACCGTTGATAACGGTTTCACGTACGTGCAAACTCGATCCATCGGCGAGCTGGAAGATAACCCTCAGTCGCAACGAGTTGCCAGCCTGTTCAAACCGCGTTATCTTGTAGTCCGATATAATATCAGCAAATTGCGTCGCGATTTTAAGCAGATCCAAGCTCATCCGCTTTTCCTGTCCACCATTTCAAGGCCGCACTCGCAAATTCCCAGTCATCCAAATCTTCCTCTTTCTGGAAATCTTCTTTCCCCCTCTCCGCACGCAGAGCGGCTTCAAAGTCATCTATTAATGAACCGTATTTATGTTCATAATAGTCGCATTCGGCCTTGTACTGCTCAATTTTTGACAATGCGATAAGGAGGGCTTGGTCTCGAATCAACCGCTCACCGGAAAAGTACCCTTCTTTAAGGAGCACCTCTTTTGCCGCCTCCGCAACATCCATCTTCCTATCTCCTTTTTGAATCTCATTGGGCTGTATCATGCCGCTCCAACGTCTTTGGGCCGCCATTTCCCCCAATACGTCCGATGATTCAACGATCTCCCCAGTTCCGACAGGAACCGCGCACGGGGGATCTCCCTTGCCCCGAACCGGATCAGGTGGCCGGTTTTGACCTGGCAGTCGATGAGGTCGAACTCCCATGCTTTCAACCGCTCCACCAGGGTGGCGAAGGCGGCTTTGGAGGCGTTGCTCTCCCGGGTGAACATGGATTCTCCAAAAAAGGCGCGGCCTAAAGAAACGCCGTAGAGCCCACCCACGAGCTGTCCGTCCCGCCAGGCTTCGGCGGAGTGGGCGAAGCCGGATTCATGGAGGGCGCAATAGGCGGCGACCATTTCATCGGTGATCCAGGTGCCTTCGCCGTTGTTCAGGCGGATTTCGGCGCAGGCCGAAATCACTTCATGGAAGGCCCGGTCGAAGGTGATCCGGAATCGATCCCGCCGCAGGACTTTTCGCAGACTTCGGGAGACGCGGAGTTCGTCGGGGTAGAGCACCAGGCGGGGGTCGGGGGACCACCAGATGATGGGATCCCCCGCCGCATACCAGGGAAAGATGCCCATTTGATAGGCCAGGAGCAATCGCTCCTGGCTCAGATCCCCTCCCACGGCCAGGAGCCCGTCCTTCCGCGCCCGGTGGGGAGAGGGGAATTCGATGCGGTCGGAAAGGAGGAAAACAGGCATCAGTGATAGGAGAACGTCGGCGCGTCATCTTTCAGATCCACATGGACGTTGCCCCCCTTTTCCAATTTTCCGAAAAGAATCTCGTCGGTCAACTGGTCCTTGATCTCGGTCTGGATGACGCGGGAAAGGGGGCGCGCGCCGTATCGGGGGTCATGGCCCTTCTTGGCCAGCCAGGTCCGGGCCGCTTCGGACAGGGTCAGGGCGACCTTTTTGGCCGACAGTTGCAGGTTCAGCTCACGGATGAACTTGTCCACGATCAGCTTCATGATGTCCACGGTGAGGGCGCTGAAGGTGATGATGCCGTCCAGCCGGTTCCGGAACTCCGGGCTGAAAAAAGACTCGACGGCCTTTTTGCCCTTGCTGTCGGGGTCGTACTGGGCGTTTCCGAACCCGATGGACTGGGCGCTCATCTCCCGGGCCCCGGCGTTGGAGGTCATGATGATGATGACGTTCCGGAAGTCGGCCTTCTTGCCGTTGTTGTCCGTGAGGGTGGCGTAATCGAGCACCTGGAGCAGGACGTTGAAAAGGTCCGGATGGGCCTTTTCGATCTCGTCTAAAAGCAGCACGCTGTGGGGATGCTTCCGGACTCCGTCGGTCAGCAGACCGCCCTGATCGAACCCGATGTAGCCGGGAGGCGCGCCGATGAGCCGGGCCACGGCGTGCTTTTCCATGTACTCGCTCATGTCGAACCGGAGAAATTCCACGCCCAGGTTGGCCGCCACCTGGCGGGCCACCTCGGTCTTGCCCACGCCGGTGGGACCGGTGAAGAGGAACGAGCCCACGGGACGCCCCGGCGTCCCCAGACCGGCCCTGGATCGCTTGATGGCCGTGGCCATGGAATGGATGGCCTCGTCCTGGCCGAACACCACGCCCTGAAGGCTGTCCGCCAGATGCTCCAGCTTGGATTTGTCCGACGTGGAGACGCTCTGGGTCGGGATCTTGGCCATCTTGGCCACGATCTTCTCGATGTCGGCCGGGTTGATGTTTTTCCGCCGGGAGGAGCCGGTCAG
>JAABTM010000226.1 GCA_011389855.1 Desulfobacteraceae bacterium | reverse complement strand
ATCTTTTGGATCTCCACGCAGCAGCAAAATCACTTCAGCAATTTCATTTTCAGGTATGTGTTGAGGAATTTTGTTACGGTTCTCCGCATGACTCCTGACGCCGGCGAAATCGGATTTTCCAGTATACCTGAAAGCAGTTGACTCGTTCAATGCCGGCAGGCGATAAACCTTATCCTTATCTTTAGAATGACGCCTGACAGAACCCGCGATAATATGGCCTGAATGATCCAGATCAAAATCGGTTATCAGCAGCCATTCATCAGGATATTTGTTTTTCATTTCTTCCCATGTCATTTTTTTTCCCATAATGAATTCGCTCTCTTGCGCCAAAGATAACGAAAAAGAGTTAATCCACCGGTTCGTCGAACCGGCAGTGCAATACGATCATGTCCTCGTCAAATGCCGTTTTGACCTTGTAGGGAAGGGTCTTGAAGAGCTGGACCATCCCCTGGTTATCCGGGGAGGTGTAGGCCATCAGCCCGGCGATGCCGTTTTCCCGGGCCGCTTCGGCCAGTTTGTTGATGAGGATCTTCCCCATCCCTTTTCCCTGGAACTCCCGGCTGATGGAAAAGGCCACCTCGGCCATGTTCCGGGCCGGGTCGAGCAGGTATTCCCCCACGCCCACGATCTTGCCGAAGCCGAATTCCCCCACGATGGCCACCACGGTCAAGTCGTGGACATAGTCGATCTGGAGGATGTCCTCGATGTCGTCTCTCAGAAAGCTGGTCTTTTCGTGGAAGAACCGGGCGATCACATCGTCTTTTTCCAGGCTGTAGAAATGTTCCTGGATTCGCCGCTCGTCCACCGGCTTGATGGGACGGATGGTCACATCCTGGCCGGCGATCGTCCGGGTCTCCTCCAGCCGGGCCGGGTAGATGCCGTGGATCGATTCCTTGAGGGACCGTTCCTGTCCCAGGAGTCCCATCTCCTTGGCCTTATAAAATAGGATTTCCCGGAATTCCGGATGGGCGATGCTGATCATGGCCATGGCCCGCTCCTGGAGGCTTTTTCCGAAGAGGTTGACGGCGCCGTATTCGGTGATGACGTAGTGGACGTCGCCCCGGGGCACCACCACCGCCGTGTCGTCGAGTTTGGGGACGATGCGGCTGTGCTGGCCGTCGGCGCTGGTGGCGGTCATCATCAGAATGGATTTGCCGCCGGGCGCCGTGGACGAGCCCCGCACGAAGTCGAGCATGCCGGTGACCCCGGAAAAATGGTTGTGGGGCAGGGCGTCCGAGGCGACCTGACCGGTCAGGTCCATGGCCATGGCCACGTTCATTGATACCATTTTATTATGCTGGGCGATGATGCCGGGGTCGTTGACGTAGTCGGAGGGGCGGAAGTCGATGGAAGGGTTGTCGTGGAGAAAGTCGTAGAGCATGCTGCTGCCCATGGCCGCGGAGGCCACCATCTTCCCCTCGTTGAACCCTTTCTTCCAGTTGGTAATGACCCCCTTGGCCACCAGGTTCATGATGTCGTCGGTGATGTACTGGGTGTGGACCCCCAGGTCGTTTTTGTCCGACAGGGCCAGCAGCGTGGCCTGGGAGGTGGCCCCCATGCTGATCTGGATGGTGGAGCCGTCTTCGATGAACCGGGCGATGAGCCGGCCGATGGCGTTGGCTGATTCCAGTTCCGGCAGGGGCCGGACCGTCAGCACGTCTTCGTCGTGTTCCACGAAGATGTCGATGTCGTTGACGTGGATAAAACTTTGTCCCAGGACCCGGGGCATCTTCTCATTGACCTGGGCGATGACCAGGTCGGCCGACAGGGCCGCCGCCAGGGTGATGTCCACCGTCACCCCCAGGCTCATCCATCCGAAATCGTCGGGCGGCGTTACCTGGATGAGGGCCACGTGGATGGGCAGCATCCGGCTTTTGAACAGCCGGGGGATGGCCGACAGGTTCATAGGCGTGATGAACCGCATGTTCTCGGCCAGCCGCTTATCCTTGGCCGACCCCAGGTAGAAGGATCGGATGTTGAGGGACCGGCCCTGGGGCTTGCCGGCCAGAAGCGTCAGGGGCGTGGACTCCAGGGCCAGGAGCCGCACGATCTCCAGGTCGGTGAAGTAGTTGGACTTCTCCCAGAGCGCCTTGACGAGGTGTTGGGGTTCCCCGCAGGAGGAGCCGATGAAGATCCGTTTGCCCGCCTTGATCTTCTTCATCGCATCTTTGACGTCCCGTCGTTTCTCGACGTAATTGTCTGCCCAGTAACTGGTTTCTTTGGCCATTGGACCCTTCTTTGGCTGAGATGGTTTTAGAACGCACCGTTATCTATATAACATAATGTATCGTATCCGTTCCACTTAATCAAGAGGAACCGAACCGGCATTTTTTCCCGGCCGCCTCCATATCGGGGCGCGCGGAAAGCCGGATTTTTCTCCGCACGCGGGCGGCCGTGATAAAATTAGGGAATGAAGTTGTTGACAAAGACGATTGGAGTTAATAAAATTATTAATTTATATGTTTTACAATGGCTTGAATACATACTCAATTTTTACAAGCAAGGGGTAACGCGCAATGCTGAGTGTCATGCGGGAACAGGCGACAAGCTGGTTTATCAAAATCATTCTAGGGGCCATCGTGGTGGTCTTCGCGTTGTGGGGCGTGGGCAACTACGGGGCCCAGCAGCTGTCCAAGGTGGCGGCGGTCAACGGCGAGATCATCACCATGGAGCAGTATCGGAACGCCTACAACAACCTGTTGGAACGATATCGCCAGATGTACGGAGATCGGCTCGACAACAAAACCCTCGACATGCTCCAGCTCGACCGGCAGGCCCTGGACGGCCTTATCGAGCAGGAACTGATCATCCAACAGGCCCGGGAACTCGACTTCCGGGTCGCCGACGAGGAACTGGCGACCGCCATCGGCGAGATCGACGCGTTCCAGCGAAACGGCCGTTTCGATCCGGATCTCTACCGGCGGGTGCTCGGCAGCAATCGCCTCACCCCAGAGTCCTTCGAGATGCTCCAGCGGCAATCCATGCTGACCCGGAAGATGCGCTCCTTTGTTCAGGGGACCGTCAAGGTGTCCGACCACGAGGCCCGGCAGTATTTCGACTGGAAAAACGCCGAGGTCAAGATCGATTACGTCCGCTTCGATCCGGCCGACTTCCCCTACGAGCCCACCGAAGCGGAGGCGACGGACTATTACGAATCCCATCGGGACGACTACAAAATCGAACCCAAGGCAAAGGCGACCTACATCCATTTCGATCCCGAAACCTATGAAGACGAGGTGACGGTCGCCGACGAAGAGATCGCCGCCTACTACGACGCCCACCCCGATGAGTTCAAGACCGAAGCCGCGGTCACCGCGCGTCACATCCTCGTCAAGACCGAATCCGACGATCCCCCCGAGGCCGTCCAGCAGAAAAAGGAACATGCTTTGGAGATCATGGAGAAAGCCAGGGCCGGCGAGGATTTCGCGGAACTGGCCAAAACATATTCCGAAGGCCCCTCCGCCGCCAGGGGGGGCGAACTGGGCGAATTCAAAAAAGGGGATATGGTCAAGCCCTTCTCCGACAAGGCTTTTTCCATGGAACCCGGCGAGATCAGTGAACCGGTGCTGACCCGGTTCGGATGGCACGTCATCAAGGTGGAAGCGGTCCATCCCGAATCGGTCCGGACCCTTGAAGCGGCGACCGACGACATCCGGAAGAAGCTGGCCGGAGAACGGGCCAAAACCCTGGCCTACGATGCGGCCGAGGCGGTCTACGACGCCACCTTCGACGGGGACGACCTCGTTAAGATCGCCGAAGCCCGGAACCTGACCGCCCATGAGACGGACTGGTTCACGAAAAGCGGACCCGAGGAAGGGATCAAAAACCGGTCCCGGTTCGCCGCCGCCGCTTTCGATCTCCAGCTCATGGCCATCAGCGACATCAAGGATTTCGGCGATGGCTACTACATGATCCAGACCACTGAAAAGGCCCCGGAGAAACAGGCGCCATTCGAGGACGTGGCCGAGGAAGTCCGGGACGACCTGGTGGCGCAAAAGCAGTCGGAACTCGCCGCCGAAGCCGCCGAAGCCTTTCTCGAGAAGGCGTCGGAAGGCCAGGCGGATATGGCCGCGGCGGCCGAAGCGGAGGAGGGGATCGCCGTGGACACCACCGACTTTTTCAAACGGGAGGGCTCGATTCCCGGAATCGGCTATGAACGGGAGATCGCCGCCGGCGCCTTCGGCCTTTCCCAAAAGAACCCCTATCCGGAAACGCCCATCACAGGAAAACAGGGGATTTACGTGATCCGGTTCAGCGCGCGCAAAACCCCGGATGCGGCGGCCTTCCAAAAGGAGAAGGCGTCGGTCAAAGAGCAGCTCTTGCAGCAGAAGAAATTCAAGGCGTTCAATACCTGGCTGTCCGAAGTCAGAGCCAGGAGCGAAATCGAACAGTTCATCGATCTGGAATCGCAACAGACCGGTTAAAACCGGGCCGTCAACCGTTCACCGGCCCCCTGAGCGGGCCGAGGAGGTGTTCGTCATGGTAACGGAAACAACCAAAAAGTGCCCCTATTGTTCGATGACATTGGCCATCAAAGATTCCGAGTGCTTCTCGTGTAAAAACAAGGTGGGTCCGCCCAATGAATACGGGATCGCCGACAAACCCACCGACTATTGGTCCTATGTCGTCGCCGTCGTCCTGATCTCCGCTTTCCTCGGCTTCATGTACTGGTTGCTTTTCGTGAAAGGACAAGGAGGGGGATAATGTCTGAACTCAACAATGCGGAAAAATCGGCCCTGCTGACCCTGGCCCGATCCGCCATCGCCGCCCGGCTGAACCCCGCTGAAACCGTCGTCCGGCCGGACCCGCCGACGCCGACCCTGTCCGAAAAGCGGGGGTGCTTCGTGACCCTCCATCTCAACGGCGCCCTCCGGGGGTGCATCGGATCCATCGAACCGGTCAAGCCCCTGGTGGAGGGGATCGAGGAGAACGCCCTCAACGCGGCCTTCCGGGATCCCCGGTTCCCGCCCATCGAGCCCTCGGAGCTGCCCGAAGTCCACATCGAGATCAGCGTGCTGACCCGGCCCGAACCCCTGGCCTTTTCGGATCCCGAGGATCTCAAGTCCAAGCTGAAACCCGGGATCCACGGGGTGATCCTGTCCAAGGGGTGGCGTCAGTCCACCTTCCTGCCCCAGGTCTGGGAACAGCTTCCCAACACCGATATCTTTCTGGCCCATCTCTGCCGGAAGTCTGGGATGAGCCCCACCTGCTGGCGGGATGACGACATCGTGGTTAAAACCTACGAGGCCAAATACTTTTCGGAATGAGAGCCTGAATCGGAAATGGAGGGAAAATGAGCACTGAACCCGTGTCGGCCCTGGAGAACGCGGATGCGGATGGGCTCCGCCTGCTGGTGATGGAGGCTTTTCATCGGATCATCTTCCACTACGGGGCCTGGTTCGCCCAGGTGGAACATCAGCTGGGGATGGAAGACGCCCTGGAGATCGAAGGGGCGGTCTGGAAGGCGAGCCTGAAAAATCAGATGGGCCGGCTGGGCAAGACCCTGGGGTTTGCGGTGGAACCGGACGGAACCCCAAGCGCCCTCAAGGCCATGGATGCCCCCGCCCTGCGGGATCTGCTGGAGAAGGTCAGCGTCAACTGGCTGGCCAATGACGGAATCTGGTTCCAGGCCGTGGAAGGGGACCGGGGCATGTTCGACGCCAAACGGTGCAACGACGCCTGCTGGAGCCGCTTTTCGCCCTTCGAGGCGGCCCGCATCAAGGAACTCCTGGAGTTGCCGGAAAAGGGCGGCATCGAAGCCCTTAAAACGGCCCTGGGCTACCGCCTCTATGCCGTCATCAACGAACAGTCCATTGTGGACGAGGGCGATGACGGCTTTGTGTTTCAAATGAACAACTGCCGGGTCCAGGCCGCCCGGAAGCGGAAAAATCTGCCCGACTATCCCTGCAAATCGGCCGGCATGGTGGAGTACCCTGCTTTCGCCAGGGCCATCGATCCCCGAATTCAAACCGAGTGCGTGGGATGCCCGCCCGACGACCACCCCGAAGAGTGGTTCTGCGCCTGGCGGTTCACCCTCTCACCCTGAGGCCGCGGCCTCCATCTCGATCATGGCCTTTTTCAGGTCGGTCCCACCGCCGAATCCACCCAACGAACCGTCGCCGCGCACCACCCGGTGGCAGGGGATGAGAATGGGGAAGGGATTTTTAGCCATGACGTTGCCCACGAACCGGCTCGCTCCGGGCCGCCCGATGGCCCGGGCGATCTCGCCGTAGGACCGCACGCCGCCGAAGGGGATCGCCGCCACCGTCCGAAGGACCGCCTGCTGCAGCGGGGTCAATCCTTCCAGGTCCAGTCTCTCCCAGTCCACCATCAGCGGTTTGCCGGAAAAATAGGCCGTAAGGCTCCGGGCCATGGCGCGGACCTCCTCGGCGTCTTCGCCTTCCCGCGGATTCTCCGGGGGAAAGTCGTCGGCCATCCGGTGAAAGAGCGCTTCCCGGGAGGGACGCGGCAGGTAGATGCGTTTCAGTCGGAAGGGCGGCCTTTCATAGACGAAGCCGGCCGGCCCATGGTCGGTGTCGATCACTCGATAACCGCCGCCGGAAAGGGGGGTCATGGTCTTTTTCCCTGGCTAAAAACTGGCTGAAAAATAAAAATCCCCGGCCCGGGAGAACCCGGGCCGGGGAAAAGAAAGCCTCGGCATCCGTCAATCAGGTCTCTTCGACGGTAATCGCATCCTCTTCACAGACCTCAATGCAGCTCTCGCAGCCAAGACACTCTTCCGCATTGACAGGAACGGACTTGCCGTCCTGCATTTCGAACACTTCCACGGGGCACACATCCACGCACTCTTCGCAGCCCGCACATTTATCCTCATCGACGCTCGGGATAAAAGCCATTTTGCCAATTCTCCTTTCTCGGTAAGCATTTAGAGGTGGTCGAGGTTGACCACTTGTTTCCCATGTCGGGCAAAATCCATATACCAATCCAGAAAGGGAGTCAAGCCCTGTTTGAAAAAAATGGACGAGGACGCATTTTTCGGAAAATTTCAAAAAACCAGTGAGATATTGAGTGATTAGCGTGAAAAATCCACATGGATGACCACGGTGTTGGCAGGATATTTCCCTTTTCGATGGTCCGGACCAAGGAAGGGTTCTCCGCCCGCGGCCCTGGACATCACGTCCAGGGGACCCATTTCCAGCGCCCGGAATAGACGAAGGACCATTCGGTTTCCGGCGTCGCCCGGCAGGGCCGGGGCCGCCTGGGGATCGGTCTTCCCCGCCGAAAGGTCTTCCAAAAATTGTAGCAGGTTGTCCCGCTGTTCCCGGGCCGCTTTCTCCACCGGCCAGTGGATGTCGAATCGCTCCAGGGCCGGGGAATCGAAAAGCGGCTCCAGGGATGCGTCGAAGATCTCCCTGCTGTCGGTGACCAAAAGGGCGTCCGCCGCCGGATCCTTTGCCCAGAGGCAGGACCAGGCCCAGAGCCGCCGGTCGGTCATGTGACGGCCGAGGTCTTCCACCGGCGCGATCGCCGACGGGCTGCCCGTCTCCTGCTCGCCGTGGATGCTCTTGAGCAGGGACGCCTCCAGGTCGCGGAGGTCGGCGAATCCGCGGTTGACCTCCCATTGTTCCCGGTCGAAGGCCTGGGCCACGGAAAGGAACAGCCGGGCCCCGAAGACCGGGTCGGCGGGTGCGTCGTCCGTCCGCTCCCCGGACCACCGTTTGATGTCGGACCGGATCTGGGAAAGCGACGATTCCTCGAAAAACGGAATTCGACCCTGCTGGGACTTGAAAAACGCCAGGGGGCCGCCGCCGCGGCGTTCGGCCCAGGCCCGGTAATCGGCCGCCGCCCGGCGCAGCCCGTCTTCGTCGCCCCCGACGGGCGTTCGGATTTCCAGGAATCCTTTGTCTGCGTGCCGTTGCACGGTTTCCGGCAGCGGGGTTTCCGACGGCCGGTAGAGTCCCACCTGACGGAAAACGGCCGACAGGGCCGCGGCGGTGGGATCGGACATATAGGTGAAGGGGAAAAATATGGGGGTCATGGAACTCCTTCGCGGGCGCCTGGGATTTTTTACCAGGCCCGATGAAAATTAGGGTTTGGGTTTGATGTCGATTTGGCTGTCCCGGGGCGTCACTCCCAGGGCTTCGATGTCGGCCCGGAGGCGGTCGGCCCGCTCCCAGTCCTTTTCCCGGCGGGCGGCCTCCCGTTCCTGGATGAGCGCCTGGATCTTCGCGTCGTCTGGGACCGGTTCGAAATCCATGATGTTGAGGACGCCGTCGAGATTCCGGAAAGCGGTCAGCACCTTTTCCGCGCCGTCCGGGTCGATCCCCCCCTGGGAGATCAGCAGGTTGATCTTCCGGACATCTTTAAAGAGCGAGGCCATGGCCGCGGAGATGTTGAGGTCGTCGTCCATGGCGGTGATGAACCCCTGGCGGATGTCGTAGAGAAGCTGATCCAGTTCGGCGCAGGGAACCCCGCCCCGGATGTTTAGCAGGGCCCGGATGCAGGTGTTGAGCCGTTTCAGCGCGCTGTCGGCCGCGTCCAGGCGTTCTTCGGAAAAGGCCACGGGCTTCCGGTAGTGGGTGGAGAGGAGCCAGTACCGGATCGTTTTCCCGTCGTAGCCGCCGTCGGCCAGACGGTCCAGGGTGTGGCCCGCGTCGTTTTCCCCCAGTTTCTTGCCGTCCACCAGGGCCCGGTCGCA
The DNA here is from genome assembly GCA_011389855.1 of Desulfobacteraceae bacterium. Classification (GTDB taxonomy): domain Bacteria; phylum Desulfobacterota; class Desulfobacteria; order Desulfobacterales; family JAABSP01; genus JAABTD01. The sequence continues at coordinate 52 of JAABTM010000226.1, read as the reverse complement.
GTGGAGCCAATACCGGGCCAGGGGTTTTCCCGTGAGGGCGGAGGCGATGGCG
>JAABTM010000025.1 GCA_011389855.1 Desulfobacteraceae bacterium | reverse complement strand
CCGTTTCCATCCGCGCCTCGTAGTCCCTCCGAAGCCAGGCGACCTTCTCCTTCCAGACCCCGTCGGCCCGGGGGTTGGGGATCACGGCGGACCCGCTGATCTTCCGGTCCCGGGCCAGTTCTTTTTTGAGTTCCCCCATGCGGTCTGAGACGGTTTTTCGGATATCCGATTCATATCCGGCGATCAAATCGACAAGGGGCGCCGGGTCGATGCCGCACCGCTCCCCTATGAAATCGAGGATCGGCCCGTTGTCCGCGTCGAATTCGATCCGGTCCATGATCTCCCGGCGGACCACCGACTCGTCCGAGATGGCGTACCGGGTCTGGAGGGCCGCCAGGTCCTTGCGCAGTTCCTCCCGTTTGAGGGTCCCCTCCCGGTAACGTTCCACCAGGCCCTGGAGCCGCTTTCGGAATTCCTCCCGGTTTTTCTCCGTTTTCTCCTCCTCGCTCAGGGTCAGGTCGCGGGTCCGCTCCATGACCAGGTCGAGGGTGCTTTTGATCTCCGCCATCGGTGGCCTCCTAATAGGTCTGAAGGACCTTTTTTACGGTTTCCCCCTCGGCGTTGGCGCCGAAATGGGCCATGATGGGCCGCATGGCCTGCATCTTGTTCTTGAACTGGGAGAAATCGATGTTGGCGTCGATCCAGGCCCGGATCTCGGCTTCGTCGGCCGTTCGGGGCAGATAGCTCTCGATGATTTGGAGGTATTCGTTGTCGCCGGTCGACTTGGTTTGTTCCATGGTCTCCCGTTCGGATTTGGCCAGCTTCTTCAGAATCCGGACCGCCTCGTCGTCCGTCAGCTCCTTTCCCTCGGCACGGGCGAACTCGCCCATGATTACCCGGATGGCGTTTTTCCTGGCCTCGTCCCGGGCCTTCATGGCGGCGGCCAGGTCTTTTTTTATGGTCTGTTGCAGGGTCATGTTCCGGTGTCTCCTTTACGGTTGCAGCAACGTCGCCGTCTTCCAGGCGTATGGTGAAGATGCGGCCCATGCGGGCCTCGGAATATTTCATGGTCGCCTCCGGTGCGGCCGGTTTTCGGATAGACTCTTACTCCGCTTCCAGTTCTTGGGCCCGTTTTTTCAACAGAAAATGATAGATGAATTCGCAGTACCGGTCCATCTTGTACTTGCCCTGGGCTGAAACCGTAAAGCGCCAGAACCCGTAGAGTTTGGCCAGATTGATCAATCGTTCGCTGTAAAGCCGCCAGGTGAAGTGGTTCCGGACCCGCTCGATGCTTTTTTCGGAGATCCGTTTCCAGAAATCGGGGTCTTCCCGACAACTGTTCACGAATTGTTCCAGGGTCTTGGCGATGAGGTTCGGCGAACTGGTGTTGAGCAGAAAGCCGGATTCGCCCTCCACGATGATCTCCTGGGGGCCGCCGAAGGTGGTGGCCAGGGTGGGCAGTCCCGCGGCCATGGCCTCCAGGATGGTGAGGCCGAAGGCCTCGAAAAGCGCCGGCTGGACAAAGGCGCCGCCGTGATCGGCGATGATCCGGTAGACCTCTCCGGTTTCCAGTTTGGGGATGGAAGGAAGCCACCGGACGCTGCCGTGGAGGCGGTACTTATTGATCAGTTCGTAGGCCAGGCGGATCTGGGCCTGTTCTTCGGCGTCCTTGGACTCCTGAACGTGGATTGTGCCGGCCGCGAAGATCAGGTTGCACTTTTCCCGGAGGGTCTTGCTGATCCCGAAGGCCTCGATGAGGCCGGTGATGTTCTTGATCTTGTCGAGGCGCGCCATGGTGAAGAGGGGAATCCGGTCCTGATCTTCGAGCATTCCGTGGATGTCGTCGGTCATGTCGGTGAAGAGCCGGTTCTCCCAGGCATCCCGTTTGTGGTTGACCCGCTTTTCGTGCTGGTAAAAGGGGAAGTAGATCTGCTCCTCCACCCCCGGCGGGATGACGTTGAATTTCGGCGCGAAAAGATCGATGCCGCTGACCACCTGGTAGAGGTTGGGGAGGCTGAAGAACTGGTAGGACTCGTACTGGCCCATGGTGTATTCGGTGCCCACGATCTCCTGGGTGGTGCTGGTGATGATGAAGTCCGATTTGTTCATGGCCAGGATGTCGGCGGTGAACTGGAGGGAGAAGTTGTACTCTTCCTCCATGTCCTCCCAGTAGAGGTCCGAAAACAGGTATTTGGTCTTTTCCAGGGCGTGGGCGATGGTGCATTGGATCACGTCCATCTTGTCGGACAGCAGGGTGGCCACGAGGTTGCCGTCGGTGTAGTTGCCTATGATCAGGTCGGGCCGTCCCTCGAATTCCCGCAGGAGTTCGGCCTCGGCGTCGTCGGCGAACCGCTCCAGATAGGGGTAGATGTGGAACCGGGAGATCCAGTGGGGGACGACGTTGTAGTTTTGGTCCCGGAAGGGGATCCGGAGGATCCAGCCGTTGTCCGTGTTGTGGATCTTCTCTTTCCGCTGATCGCAGGTGGTGTCGTCCGCCTCGGGGATGAGCCGGGTGATGACGATGATCTCGGGCGCCACATCGAGGCCGGTGAGGGAAAGCTTCTCCTTGAGGTACCGCTCCAGGGCCCGGACCTGGTCGAGGATATAGATCACCTGCCCCCCCGTGTCCGGCTTCCCCAGGACGTTTTCCTGGCCGAACCAGCCGTGGGGCGAGAGGATGGCGATCTTGGAGATCATGGGCAGGGTCACCCGGGAGAGAAAGGTCTCCAGCATGACGTCGGTGGGTTCGTTGATCAGCTCTTCGAGCATCTCCATGTTTTCGATGATCAGCCCTACGGTGTTGCCCCAGCCCGGCTCGAATCCGTGGCGCTTCAGGTGGGCCGCCACCTCGCCGTAGGGCGTTTCCGGGTTCTGTGCCTTGAGCCAGGCGATCACCGTCTCCATCTCTTCGATGCAGTGCCGGAAATTTTCGATGACGTCGCCGTTCACCAGCAGCTGCTGCCCGTTGTACTTGTGGAGTTTGACGAAATCGAAGCTCCGGCGCTTCCATTCCCTAGGATTCTGGAAGATGTTGGCGCACAGGTAGCGGCTCAGGAACCGGATGCCGTTGCCCACCTTCTTGGTGTCGCGGATGGAGGGGGAGAAATCGTAAAAGGGTAGAAAATCGAGGTGGAGTTCCGATCCCTCGGTACGGCCCTTGGTAACGTGCTTGTCTTTAAGGTTCAGGAACGTGGGGACGGAGATCTCCTCCATGTATTCGGCGTCGTTCCGGAGTCGATAGAACCGGTAACGGGCGACGGCATAGCGGTGCATCACCACGGTGTGGGTCTTGCCGATGAACATCTCCTGGACTTTGCGGAGGAACGCGTACATCCCCGATCCGGTGCGGAAGTCGTCGTCCTTTCCGTTGACGTCGCAATATTCCTCGAAGGATAGAATGATCTCGTTTCGCAGCAGAAAGGTCTTTTCCTGCTGGTCCAGCATCGCCAGGAATTCCTTGAAATCCATCATTTCCGCTTCAGGGATAATGCTTTTCATCAGACCGTGCATGGTGAAAAATCTCCTCTTTGGGTTGTGGGGCGATCACTGGAACCGGGATCGAAACGGTCCGTAAAAACCGGCGTCTTCGGGGATGGCGCCTTCGATTTCGCAGACGGCGCCGGCGAACCGGGTGGCGGTCCGGAGGATCCGGTCGCCGTCCCACCCCGCCAAATATCCGGCGGCGAGGATGGCGGTGAACCCGTCGCCGGCGCCCACGGTGTCGACGATGGACAGGTTCTCGGAGGGGGCCGCCGTGTATCGATCCGACCGGGTGTAAAGCCGGCTGCCCTCGCCGCCCATGGTCAGGGCCGTCATCTCCAGGTCGTAGTCGTCCATGAGCCGGCGGACGGCGGTATCCCGGTCGCCCGATACGCCCAGCATCTCCTGGATGACGGGCAGTTCGTCGCTGTTGAGCTTGAGAATCGCGCAGGGGTCGAGGGAGGCCCGGACGATTTTTTCGTCGTAACAACCGGGACGGAAGTTGACGTCGTAGAGGCACCGGGTCCCCTCCCCCCGGCCGCGGAGCATCTCTCCCACCTGTTGGAACCCCTGGGGGCTGCGCTGGATCAGGGAGCCGTAGTAGACGAGGTCGGCCTCCGCCATGAGGGTCCGGACGGCGTCGGTGCGGGCGATGTGGTCGTAGGCCACGTCCTCCACGATATGGAACCGGGCGTTGCCGTCCTCGTCCAGAACGACCTGGACCTCGCCGGTCTTGTGGTCCCCGTCGATCTGGATGAACTGGGGGTTGAACTCGCGCTCGTTCAGAAAATCCAGGATCTCCCGCCCGTTCTCGTCATCCCCCACCCGGCTGATGAACCGGGTATCGAATCCCAGGGACTGAAGGTGGAAGGCGAAATTGAAGGGCGCCCCCCCGATGCGCCGATATTTGGGGAATATGTCGAACAGGATTTCGCCGATGGAAAGGATCATGTTGCCGCCTCTTTAGTTCTATCCGATACGGATTCCGGGTTCTTCATCACTTTGACAATAAAATCCTACCAGCATGTCGGTGGGTTGTAAAGGGGGGATGGGCGCGGTCGGACCGCAAAAGCGGGCCGACCGCTACAACCGCTTGAGGTTCAGTCTCCGGGCGATCTCCTCGGCGGTGCGGTTCACGAAACGGTCGAATGCCTCGCCTTCCAGGGGCGCGCCGGGCGCCGGGACGGCTTCCAGGTCGTCGGGCCGCACCAGTTCCGGCGTGTTGGCGATGGCCGGATCAGGGGTGATGCCGAACTCGGGGGGAAAGGAATCGGTGAAATACATGTCCTGGAACCCGGCGAATTTGAGGGCGTGGGCCGTGGAATCGACGATGGCCGTCTCGTCGGCCGAAACGCGGCCGGCCGCCATGGCCGCCACCAGCCCGGCCAGGGACTCGCCGCCGTGGGTGCAGGCGATGTGGCCGTTGTGGTTGGCGGTCAGTTCCCAGTCCATGATGGCCTGTTCCGAGACCTCCACGAAAAAGACCCGGTCCCGTCCGGCGGCGGCGTTGTAGCGGTCCACGAGATGGATCACCCGGGGCATGGAGACCGGGTTCCCGATCATGGCGGCCTGGGCCACGCTAGGCCGGACGGTTACGGGTTGGAACCGTCGTTTTTGGGGATCGGTTTCCCGATAGTACTGAAACACAGGGTTGGCGTGTTCCGACTGAACCCCGACGATCTTGGGCAGCGAATCGATGACCCCGGCCTCCAGGAATTTGAGAAATCCGCTCATGATGGCCGTGATGTTGCCGGCGTTGCCGATGGGGGCGACGATCACCTTGCCGGCCATGTCGTAGTCGAAGTCCTGGGCGATCTCGTAGGAGTAGGATTCCTGCCCCAGAATCCGCCAGGCGTTTTTGGAGTTGAGGAGCGCCACGTTGTATCCGTCGGCCAGGGCTTCCACCACCTTCATGCAGTCGTCGAAAACGCCGGGGATCTCGAACACCGCCGCCCCGCTGCCCAGGGGCTGGGAGAGCTGCTGGGGCGTGACCTTTTTGTGGGGCAAAAGGACCGCCGATTTGATGTGGGGCTTGAGATAAGCGGCATAGAGCGCGGCGGCGGCGGACGTGTCGCCGGTTGACGCGCAAATGGCCAGCACGTCCGAGACCTTGCCCGTGTTCACCAGAAAATTGATATAAGAAAAGGCGCTGGCCATGCCCCGGTCCTTGAACGAGGCGCTGGGGTTCTGTCCGTCGTTTTTATAGAAAAACCGGATGCCGGCCTTTTTTTGCAGAAGCCCGTTGGCCTCCACCACCGGCGTATGGCCCTCGCCCAGATAGACGATGGACGACAGCGGCAGCACCGGGCCGATGAATTCATGGTACCGGTAAATCCCCTTCATGGCCGGGACCTTGAGCATCCGGCGATAGTCGAAAATCCGCCGCCAGACCGGACCCGGGATCTCCTTGAGCCGGTCGAAATCGCCGTCTTCGATGAGCAGCACCTTGCCGCAGTCGGGGCAGGTGTAGAGGAGCTTTTCGATGGAATGTTCGGCTTCGCAGCCCAGGCAGCGGTAACGGAGGTTGCCCGAGGGGTCGGGGATGATGTGGGGGGCGATGTCTTCGGGGAACATTGGGCTATTTCTCATCGGTGGGTGGATAAAAAATTATTTGAGAATTTCTTTCATCAAAACAGATTTTGAATTGATTAAAAATATCTTGACGCCCCAGGATATTATATTTGTACCCCAATTGATCCGAAAAACCAATTGTGACGTCTATGTCGGTTTCACCTATCATGATTGGCATTTTTTTTAAATATATTAATAGGATTTGCCCGTTGCCAAGCTGGATTCTTTCTTGAGGGCATACCCGATAGTCAACCCCCATTTTTTTTGCTATCCATGTTTTAAACACACTGTAGGTCGCGCCACTATCCAACATTGCCGTTGTATTGATCGGCAGTTTCATGTTGTGACGTATAATATTTATAGTAATTAACGGGATTTTTCTTCTAACATCGCCTGTTTTTACATATTGGTAAGTTACAGGCAACATTCAAATTCATCCTTCTTGGGGATGTATGTAACAAAAGGCACTTTTTTAGGATAATTGGATCGGGCGATGTCATAGGCTTTTTCTTCCGAGTTTTCATTCGCAACGACGTTTTCATCCACTACGGCAATGGCTCTGCCACCGTATTTTTCCACCAGTTCTTCAAAATGTTCGGCATACCACTTGTCAATTGATTCAAGATTAAATTCATCATAAATGCTTTCTACGAAAATATCTTCGCCATCTGGATCATAAGTCTTTAAGTTCCCTTTATCATCGACAATGCTCCATGTTACCCCGTCCGAAGAGAACCATTCGCCACATTCATAAATGACGTCATCCGGCTCGCATCGCTTGTTATGTTCGATCAATTCATCAAGCTTTTCTCGACCATCGTCCCAACGCATAATATCCTCCTTTCATTCAAACAACTTCCAAAAATCGTCGATCACTCACGCCCCAATCCTCTCCATCCCCCCCATATACCCCCGCAGCGCCTCGGGAATCGCCACCGACCCGTCCTCCGCCTGAAAATTCTCCAGAATCGCGGCCACCGTCCGTCCCACGGCCAAACCGGAACCATTTAACGTGTGGACCAACTCGGTCCCCTTTTTCCCCTTCCGCTTGAACCGGATGTTGGCCCGGCGGGCCTGGAAATCCTCGAAGTTGGAGCACGACGAGATTTCGCGGTAGACGCCCTGGGCCGGCATCCAGACCTCGATGTCGTAGGTCTTGGCCGAGGAGAACCCCAGGTCTCCGGTGCATAACGTGATGACCCGATAGGGGATGTTCAGCCGCTGGAGGATCGTTTCGGCCTGAACCAGCAGGGATTCCAGTTCTTTGTAGGAGGTCTCCGGATCGGCGAACTTGACCAGTTCCACTTTGTTGAACTGGTGCTGGCGGATGAGGCCCCGGGTGTCTTTTCCGTAGGAGCCGGCCTCGGATCGGAAGCAGGGGGTATAGGCGGTGTAGTAGATGGGCAGGTCGTCGGCGTCCAGGACTTCGCCCTGGTGGATGTTGGTCACGGGGACCTCCGCCGTGGGAATCAGGTAATAATCCCAGCCGTCCAGCTTGAAGAGATCCGCCTCGAATTTGGGCAACTGGCCCGTTCCGGTCATGGTCTGCCGGTTGACCATGAAGGGCGGCAACACCTCTTTGTAGCCGTGCTCATTGGTGTGGATGTCGAGCATGAAGTTGATGAGAGCCCGTTCCAGGCGGGCGCCGGCCCCGAAATAGAGGGGAAACCGCGCCCCGGTGATCTTGGCGGCCCGCTCGAAATCGAGGATGCCCAGCCCCTCGCCGATGTCCCAGTGGGCCTTGGGCTCGAAATCGAAGACCGGCGGGGTCCCTTCGGTTTTGAGCAGGGTGTTTTCGGTTTCGTCCTTGCCCACCGGCACCGACTCGTGGGGGATGTTGGGGATCCCCATGAGGATTTCGGAAATCGTCGCCTCGTGTTCGCCCAGCGCTTTTTCCAGATCCTTGATCCGGCCGGCCACCGCCCGCATTTTCAGCACACGGTCCTCGGCGTCTTCGCCCTTTTTCTTCTTTTCCGCGATTTCTTCGGAGACCACGTTGCGCTGGTGGCGAAGCGCCTCGATTTCGGCCAGGGCCTCCCGCCGCTTGGCGTCGCACGCATCGAAGGTCGCAAGATCGGCCGCATCCCCCCGGTTCCGGAGGGCGTTCCGGACGGTCTCCAGATTCTGTCTCACATACTTGATTTCCAGCATAACCGAATCCTATTTATGGTGGCGAGTGGGTGTTGTTTCACGGCAAGGTTCATGGGTCGGGGCCATGTCCCCGGCTTATCCTTGACGCATTACCACGGGCGGTATGTTTAGTCAATGATTATTATAAGTTGACTTCTGTCCTAAATTGCGTGTATGGTGGGAGATCGACATATTGAACCCGATGCTGGAGAGGACATATGGAGGAAATCCAAGAAGCGAAGCGTCAAATTCGGGAAGAGATGGCAAGAATGCTGGCGTCGATTTCCGATGCGGATCTGGCGGAAAAACGACGGCGGATCGAAGAGCGGCTTTTTGATTTCGCCAATTTTCAAGAAGCCCGGATTCCTCTGCTCTACATTCACACTCCCGGCGAACTCGATTCCGGAGACATTTTAAGACGATGCCGGGACGAAAACAAAATCGTGATCCTCCCCCTCCGGGGGAAGGAGAACAGCAGACTCGCCCTGATGAAGGTGGACGATCTCGAACGGGACCTGCGATCCGTCGGCGAAACCCTCGAACCCGACCCCAAGCGGTGCAAGAAGGTGCCCTTGGAGTGCATCGACATCGCCATCGTGCCGGGAATCGCCTTTGACGAAAAGGGCGGGCGGCTCGGCAAGGGGATCGGGTATTACGACCGGCTGATCCCCAAACTCCCCGCCACCACCCGCAAGGTGTCGCTCTGCCTGGAAGGCCAGCTCCTGAGCCAGGCGCCCGCGGAATCTCACAACAAGTCGGTGGACATCATCATCACCGAAGAGCGGATCATCTACAAAATCTGATACCGGGTCCGATGCCGTGCCTGATGCTGTATCCCGCAGGGGGGGGGCGGGGCCGTCAGGCCCGGCCCTCGTTTTTCGGGTTGAGGATCTTTTCCAGCTTCTGCAGGTTCACGTCCTCTCCCACCGCGATGACCGTGTCCCCGATGTTGAGGGTCGCCAGATGAGACGGGTTGAAGTGCATGGACCCGTCCGGGTTCTTGATGGCGACGATGATCAGACTGTACTCCTGACGGATCCCCGAATCCTTCAGCATCACCCCCACCAGGTGGGAATGAGCGCTCACCGGAATCTCCTCCATCTGAATCTCGGTGGGCTTGTCAGACAAAGCCAGGTCGAGAAAACTGGTCACCGTGGGCCGGAGAATCCGCTGGGCCATGCTGGCAGCGCCCATCTCATAAGGGGACTCCACCCGGTTGGCGCCGGCCGCCGTCAGCTTTGATTTGGCCGCCTTGTCGCTGGCCCGGGCGATGATGTTCAGATCCGGATTGAGCTGCCGGGCGGTGAGGACCAGAAAAACGTTGTCCGCATCGGTCCCCAGGGCCGCGATGACGCCCAGGGCCTGATCGATGCGCGCTTTCTGCAGGTTGGCCTCGTTGTAAGCTTCCCCGGCAATGTAGAGGACGCCGTCCTTTTCCATCCGCGGCGCCAGGTCGGGGCTGTTTTCGATGACCACCAGTTCGACGGGCTTCTGCCGGAGCTTCTTGCACAGCACCCGTCCGATCCGCCCGTATCCGCATACGATGTAATGATGTTTCAACCGGTCGATTTTTCTGTTCAATCGCTGCCTCCCTAATATATTTCTGATCTGGCCTTCGACCATGAACTGCACCACGGCGCCCGCTACATAGACAAAAAATCCGAATCCCGCCAGAATCAGCCCCACGGTGTAAATTCGGCCCAGGCTGCTCAGGGGCTGCACTTCGCCGTACCCCACGGTCGTGATTGTGATGATGGTCATAAAAAGCGCGTCCAGGACGCCCCAGCCCTCAATGAGCATATAGCCGAGGGTTCCCGATATCATGATGAGGAGCGTCAGGATAAAGGCGATGACCAGATATTTTGTGCTATGCATGGCCGGTGGGTTTCCTGTATGGATTATTTTATTGTAAAATCAAGAAAATTTTACTTTAATAGAGAAGAACGCATGGGCGCATATTGACGAAAACCTTCTGATTTGTTAAGAAAAAAGTTTATGGACACAGATGACGTCAAATTCCAGCGACAGCGGGAAGAAATGGTCCGCAAACAGATCGAAGCCCGGGGCGTCACCGACCCCAGGGTCCTGGACGCCATGCGGGCCGTGCCCCGCCATCTCTTCGTGAGCGAGGCGCTCATGGATCAGGCCTACGGCGACTTTCCGCTGCCCATCGGGGACAAGCAGACCATCTCCCAGCCCTTCATCGTAGCCGAAATGACCCAGGCCCTGCAACTGGACGAAAACGACCGGGTGCTGGAAATCGGCACCGGATCCGGCTACCAGGCGGCGGTGCTGGCCCAGATCGCCTACCGGGTCTACACCATCGAGCGGATCGCATCCCTCTACGACAAAGTGCGGGGCCTTTTCGCGGAACTGGGGTGCGACAACATCGTCACCCATCTGTCGGACGGCACCGCCGGCTGGCCGGAGAAAAGCCCCTTCGACGCCATCATCGTCACCGCCGGGGCCCCGGCCATCCCCCGTCATCTCATCGCCCAACTGGCGGTGGGCGGAAGGATGGTCATCCCGGTGGGCAACAAATACTGTCAGGAACTGACCAAAATCCACAAAGATCAGGGGGGGATCCGCCAGTCCTCCCTGGGCGGCTGCCGCTTTGTCAAACTGGTGGGCCAGGACGGCTGGAAAGAGGAGGATCGTTGAAAAAACCCCTGTTGCTCTATCTCAAAGGAATCGCCATGGGCGGCGCCGACGCCGTGCCCGGCGTCTCCGGCGGCACCATCGCATTCATCTCCGGCATCTACGAAGAACTGGTGGACAGCATCCGCTCCTTCAACGGCGAGGCCCTCAAGCTGCTGGCCCGCAAGGATTTTCTTGGATTCTGGCGCCACGTCAACGGCGCGTTTCTCTGCGTGCTCCTGGCGGGCATCGGCACCGCCCTGGTGCTGCTTTCCCGGATCATCCTCCACTGGCTCGTCCATTACCCCGAAATGCTCTGGGCCTTTTTCTTCGGCCTCATCGTCGCCTCGGCCCTCATGGTGGGCCGGAAAATCTCCCGGTGGAAGGGGTTCGTGGTTCTGTCGGTCCTTCTGGGGACGGCCTTCGGTTACGCCGTCACCGTGGTCGCGCCGGCCGAAACGCCGGTGACGGCGGCCTTTGTCTTCCTGTCGGGGATGATCGCCATCTGCGCCATGATCCTGCCCGGCATCTCCGGGTCGTTCATCCTGCTGCTTTTGGGAAAATACGAATACGTGCTGGGGGCCCTGCGGGATTTCCACCTTTCGGTCATCCTCATCTTCGGGACGGGGGCCGCCGTGGGGATCCTTTCTTTCTCCCACCTCCTCCACTGGCTGCTGCGGCGGTTCCACGACCTGACCGTGGCCTTTCTCACCGGCATCATGATCGGGTCGCTGAACAAGGTCTGGCCCTGGAAGGAGACCATCGAAACCTTCACCTCCCACAGCGGCAAGGTCAAGCCCCTGGTCACCCGAAACATGCTCCCCTTCGATTACCTGGAGGTCGTCGGACGGGAGCCCTACCTGATCCCGGCGGTCCTGCTGGCCCTGTTCGGGTTCGGCATCGTCATGGCGCTGGAGCGGATGTCCGGCGGCGTCGGGTCGGCCGAAGACATGGCGGATTAACGGCGGCGCCGAAGGACCACCAGGCTGTGGCCGACCGCCGGGACCGTGCGACCGGCCGGATATTCCGGCGCAGGGGCGGGGATTTGTCCGTCCCGGGTATCCAGGACAAGCCGCCATCCGTCCCCTGTATCCGTCGGCAGGCGGAAGGCCATCTCTTCTTCGTGCCCATTGAACAGCACCAGAAAATCGTCGTCGGACATCGGCTCGCCGTAGACATCCATGTATCCCAGGGCGCCCGATAGAAACCCCTGTATCGATTTGGCGTAGCCGTTTCCCCAGTCGGTTTCGGCCATGGGCGCTCCATCGGGGCGGTACCAGCGGACGTCGGGGGCCGCCGGTTCCATTCGGAGCCACCGACGGCGGCGGAAGGCGGGATGTCGGCGCCGCAGTCGGATCAATCGGGCGGTATAGTCGATCAACGCCGCGTCCGCCGACGCCCACTGGAGCCGGCTCAGGTCGTTGTCCTGGCAGTAGGCGTTGTTGTTGCCTTTCTGAGTCCGGCCCATTTCGTCGCCGGAAAGGATCATGGGGATTCCCTGGGCCAGGAGCAGGGTGGTCAGAAAGTTCCGCTTCTGGCGACCTCGCAGGGCCTGGATTCCCGGATCGTCCGTCTCGCCTTCCACCCCGCAGTTCCAGGACCGGTTGTCGTTGTGGCCGTCCCGGTTCCCCTCGCCGTTTTCCCCGTTGTGCTTCCTTTCGTAGGAGACCAGATCCTGGAGGGTGAACCCGTCATGGGCCGTGACGTAATTGATGGATGCCTGGGGCGGGCGGCGGGTGGCGGCATAGATGTCCGGGCTGCCCATGAGCCGGGTCGCCAGGCCCCCCAGCCCGCCGCCGACGCCCCGCCAGTAATCCCGGACCGTATCCCGGAACCGGTCGTTCCACTCCGACCACTGGGGCGGAAACCCGCCCACCTGGTATCCCCCCTCCCCCAGGTCCCAGGGTTCGGCGATGAGCTTCACCCGCCGGATCACCGGGTCCTGCCGGATGATGTCGAAAAAGCCGGACAGCCAGTCCATGCCGTGGGCTTCTCTGGCCAACACCGGCGCGAGGTCGAACCGAAAGCCGTCCACGTGCATTTCCGAGGCCCAGTACCGGAGGGAATCCATGATGAGCTGGAGCACAACCGGATGGCGGGCGTTGATGGTATTGCCCGTGCCGGTGTGGTTGACGTACCGCCGGAGGTCGTCGGGCCGGAGCCGGTAGTAGGCCCCGTTGTCGAACCCCTTGAAGCAGAGGATGGGGCCGGCGTGGTCGCTCTCGGCGGTGTGGTTGTAGACCACGTCCAGGATCACCTCCAGGCCGGCGGCGTGGAGCGCCATCACCATGGCCTTGAACTCCTGGACCGTGCCCTGGGGGTCCCGGGCCGCGGCGTATTCGTTGTGGGGCGCGAAAAAGCCGATGGTGTTGTAGCCCCAGTAGTTGCGCAGCCCCAGCTTTTGCAGCCGGGCGTCCTGGACGAACTGGTGAGGGGGCATGATCTCCACGGCGGTGATTCCCAGCCGCTTCAGGTGGTCGATGGCGGCCGGATGGGCCAGCCCGGCGTAGGTCCCTCGAATCTCCGGCGGGATGTCGGGGTGGCTGATCGTAAATCCCTTGATGTGGAGTTCGTAAATGACCGTTTCGTCCAACGGGGTCTCCGGCGGATGGTCGCCGTTCCAGTCGAACCAGGGATGGACGATCACGGAGCGGGCTGCATAAGGGGCGCTGTCCCCGGCGTTGGGGGTCATCCCCGAGGGATCGGATGGATCGTGGTCGTAAAGGGAGGAATGCCACCGGGGCATCCCCTCCACGGCCCTGGCATAGGGATCCAGGAGAAGTTTGGCCGGATTGCACCGGTGGCCGGCGGCCGGATTCCAAGGGCCGTGGACCCGGAATCCGTACCGCTGCCCCGGCCCCACGCCGGGGAGGTAGCCGTGCCATGCGCCGCCGGTGTGCTCGGGCAGTTCAAGGCGGGTTTCCCGTCCGGTTTCGTCGAAGAGGCAAAGATCCACCCGTTCGGCGACATCCGAAAAGACGGCGAAATTGGTCCCCCGGCCGTCGTAGACCGCCCCCATGGGGTAAGATGCGCCGGGCAGGGCCTTCATGGATGGCCCGCGCTCCGGGGGGATGCTCTCTGCTGTTATTGACAATCGTTTTCCCTTATATGATAAGGAGGCGTGATCCCGCCTCGCGGGTTTTACCGGCCTGCGGCGTGGAAAGGTGTTACCAAAAAACAGAGGGAAGATAAATGAAAAAGCGCGCAAGCGGCATTCTGCTTCACATCACCTGCCTGCCCTCCCGATTCGGCATCGGGGACATGGGATCCGCTGCCCGGCGGTTCGTCGATTTTATGGCCCGATCCGGTCAGCGGTACTGGCAGATTCTCCCCCTGAACCCCACTGAGGCCGGCGGCTGCCATTCCCCCTACCACAGCTTCTCGGCCTTTGCCGGGAACCCGCTGCTCATCAGCCCGGAGGGGCTGGTGGATGACGGGCTCCTGCGGGAGGAAGAGATCGGCGAGCCGCCCGCCTTCCCCGGGGACCGGGTCGATTTCGAAGCGGTGGCCGCTTATAAAGCGCCGCTGTTCCAGCGGGCCTGGGAGCGGTTCATGGCCGGCGGCCCGTCGGGGCCCTTCGACCAGTTTATAAGGGAAAACCGCGGCTGGATCGACGATTTCGCCCGCTTTTTCGCCATCAAGACCCATCTGGAAGGCGAAACCTGGGACCGATGGCCCGGGGGATACCGGGACCGGGATCCCGACGCAATGGCCGAAGCCGACCGGTCCCTGGGAGATCTGGTCGGCAAGACCCGGTTTCTCCAGTTCATCTTCTACCGGCAGTGGGCCGCCCTCAAGGGATACGCCAACCGCCGGAAGATCCAGATCCTGGGCGACATCCCCATCTACGTCAACCATGACAGCGCCGACGTCTGGTCCCACCGGGAGCTGTTCAAGCTGGACGAAAACAACCGTCCCGCGGCCGTGTCCGGGGTTCCGCCCGACTATTTCAGCGCCACCGGCCAGTTGTGGGGCCACCCCGTCTACCGGTGGGACGTGCTCCGGGAGCGGTGTTTCGACTGGTGGGCCGAGCGGCTGGATCGGAACCTGGCCCTGTTCAACTGGGTCCGGCTGGACCATTTCCGGGGGCTGGTTTCCTACTGGGAGGTGGCGGCGGAGGAAGAGACCGCCATGAACGGCAAGTGGGTGGAGGCGCCGTCGGTGGACTTCTTCAACGGCCTGTCTTCGCGGTTCTCCTGCCTGCCCATCATCGCCGAGGATCTGGGGGTGATCACCCCGGACGTCCGGGAGGTCATGCGCCGGTTCGGGTTTCCGGGGATGCGGCTGCTCCATTTCGCCTTCGGCGACGACCTGCCCCGCAATCCCTACGCCCCCCACAACCACGAAGCCGAGTGCGTGGCCTACACCGGCACCCACGACAACAACACCACCCGGGGCTGGTTCGAAAACGACATGCCCGATGAAGATCGGGACCGGCTTTTCCAGTACCTGGGCCGGTCGGTCCCGGCGGACGAGATCGCCTGGGAGTTGATCCGCCTGGTTCAGATGTCCCCGGCCCGGCTGGCCGTCGTCCCCATGCAGGATCTGCTGAACCTGGGCCAGGAAGCCCGCATGAACCAGCCCGCCACCACCAATGGCAACTGGCAGTGGCGGGTGAGAGGGGACGATCTCTCCGAGGGGCTGGCGGAACGCTTGTTGGGGGTTACGCGGATTTACGGGCGGGTGTGAGGCCCCACCTCACCCACACCGCGAAAACCCGCACGCGCCACACACCAGACACCCGCTTTGACTCACAAGCCGGCCGCCGCAGTCGGGGCAGCCGCCGGCGTCCATGTCGTCCACGGGTTCGGTTCCTTCTCCGCCGGAAATACCCCGGAGCACCCGGGCCACGGCGTCGGAGCACGACAGGGTCATCCGGCCGTTCTGCCAGGCCGGGGACGGACACCGGATGCCCGACAACTGCTTGATCACGCCCTCGGCCCCGATGCCGGAGCGCAGCGCCAGGGAGATGAGGCGGCCCACCGCCTCGATCTGGGAGGCGGCGCACCCGCCGGTCTTGCCGGTCCGGGCAAAGACCTCGCACAGGCCGTCCGGGTCGGAATTGACGGTCACGTAGAGATTGCCGCACCCCGTCCGGATGCGGCGGGTGACGCCCTGGGTGACCTCCGGCCGGGGCCGGGGGGAGAGGGCCTGCGCCGTCGTCGCTATCCCCTCCGGGCCGACCCGGAGCACCTGATCCCGCCGGCTCCGGTCCCGGTAGATGGTGATGCCCTTGCAGCCGATCCGATCGGCCAGTTCCAGTGCCCCGGCCACGTCCCCGATGGTCGCCGAGGCCGGGAAGTTGATGGTCTTTGAGACCGCGTTGTCGGTGTGCTTCTGGAAGGCGGCCTGGATCCGGACGTGCCATTCCGGCGAAATTTCGTGGGCGGTCTTGAAGAGCCGCTGGAGCCGATCCGGGACCGCCGCCATCCCCTGAACCGACCCCGTCTCCGCCACCGCCGCCGCCAGGGCTTCGGAATAGATCCCCGCTTCTTTTGCCATCTCCACGAAGAGGGGATGGATGTCGAAAAGCCGCTCCCCTTCCAGCACGTGGCGGGCGTGGGCCACGGCAAAAAGCGGTTCCACGCCGCTGGATGCCCCGGCGATGAGGCTGATGGTGCCGGTGGGGGCGATGGTGGTGACCGTGGCGTTTCGCATGTGGGGCGTCTCCGGCCCGTCGAACCGGCTTCCCTCGTAGGCCGGGAAGTTGCCCCGTACCCGCCCCAGTTCCGCCGACGCGGCACGGGCCTCGGCCGAAAGGAACCCCATCACCTCCCCGGCCATGGCGGCCGCCTCTTCGGAATCATAAGGAATGTTCATGCGGATCAGCAGGTCGGCGAATCCCATGACCCCGACCCCGATTTTCCGGGTCCGCCGGGTCGTCTCCGAGATGGCGTCCAGCGGGAACCGGTTGACCTCGATGACGTTGTCCAGGAAATGGACGGCCCGGTGGACGGTGGTTCGGAGCCGGTCCCGGTCCAGGGCCCCGTTCCGGACCATGCGGGAGAGATTGACGGAGCCCAGCACACAGGATTCATAGGGAAGGAGGGGCGCCTCGCCGCAGGGGTTGGTGGCCTCCATGGTCCCCAGTTGAGGGGTGGGGTTGGCGGCGTTGATCCGGTCCAGGAAGAGGACCCCCGGTTCGCCGGTCCGCCAGGCCGCGTCGGCGATGTCCGAGAAAATCTTTTTGGCCGATGCCCGGCCCACGGCTTCGTTAGTCCGGGGGTTGATCAGGTCGTAGTCTCCCCCGATCTTGAGGGCGTCCATAAAGGACTGGGTCAGGGCCGCGGAGATGTTGAAGTTTTTGAGCTTCGTTGGGTCGTCCTTGATCCGGATGAAGTCCTCGATGTCCGGGTGATCCACCCGGAGCACCGCCATGTTGGCCCCCCGGCGGGTTCCGCCCTGCTTCACCGTTTCCGTGGCCGTGTCGTAGACGGTCATGAAGGAGAGCGGCCCGCTGGAGATGCCGGCGGTGGAGAGGACCACGTCGTTTTTGGGCCTGATCCGGGAAAAGGAAAACCCCGTGCCGCCTCCGCTTTTGTGAATGACGGCGGTATGTTTGAGGGTATCGAAGATCGACTCCATGTCGTCGAGGATGGGGAGCACGAAGCAGGCCGCCAGTTGCCCCAGTCGTCGGCCGGCGTTCATCAGGGTGGGCGAATTGGGCATGAACCACCCGTTGCGGATGATTTCCCGGAACGCTTCGGCGGTCTCCGTTACGTCGGCCCCGGGGTCGAAGGCCCGGTCCCCCAGGGCGATGCCGTGGGCCACCCGGTGGAACAGATCCGCCGGGGATTCCACGGGGACGCCCTCCGCATCCCGCTTCAGGTAGCGCCGGGCCAGAACGGTCCGGGCGTTTTCCGACAGAGGAAAATGATCCTGTTCAGCGGTCATGACGCGGTCCATCCTTCCGTCCCCACCTTTTCCCTGAGAAAATCGATGAAGGCCCGGCTCAGGGGGGAGACGGTCCGGTGTTTGTGGCGGGTCAGGTAAAAGCTGCGATTGAGATCGATGCCGTCCACCGTCAGGACGGCGATGCTCCCCGCCTTGAGGGGGTCGGTCGCCGCGATGCGGGAAAGGATGGAAACCCCCACCCCGCCCTTGACCGCCTGGATCACCGCCTGGGTGGACCCCATTTCGGCGGCCGCCTTCAAATCGTCGATGCTGTAGCCGGCTTCCGCCAGGCTTGCCTGGATCGATTTGAGGGTGCCGGAGCCGGGTTCCCGGGCGATGAAGGGTTCGGTGAACAGCTCCGCCGCGGGGACCGTCTTTCGGCCGGCCCAGGGGTGATCCACGGGCGTGACGAGGCAGAGCTGGTCCTCGATCAGTTTTTCCTGCAAGATCCGTCCGTCCCCGGTGCGGGCCCCCACGATGCCCAAATCCAGCTCCCCCGCCACCGTCTTCTCCACGATCTTTTCCGTATCCCCGATGTCCAGGGAGATGAAGACCTCCGGGTGGCCGCGGGTGAAATCGCCGATGAGGGCCGGCAGAAGATAGACCCCCGGGATGGTGGAGCCGCCGATGACCAGCCGGCCCTTGATAACCCCCTGGAACTCGGCTATGGCCGTTTCAGTCTCCGTCTTCAGGGCCAGCATCTTCCGGGCGTAGTCGTAGAGCAGTTCACCGGACCGGGTGGGCAGGGCCTCTTTGGAGAGACGGTCGATGAGCCGGCACCCGAAGTGGTATTCCAGATCCTTGATGTGGCTGCTGACCGTGGGCTGGGAGAGGTGGACGACCTTTCCCGCCCTGGAAAAGCTCTTCTCTTCCACCACCTTGCAGAAGATGCGGAGCTGCCAGAGGTCCACGGTCAGTTCGCCCCGCCGGTGGGAAGGGAGAATTTCTTTTTCAGCCGGTCGTGGACGATGGGGGGGACCATGTCCTGGATGTCGCCGCCGAACCGGACCGCCTCCTTGATGATGGAGGAGCTGGTGTAGATCCAGCGGAGGCTGGTCATGAGAAAGACCGTCTGGATATCCCGGTGGAGCTTCCGGTTCATCAGGGCCATCTGAAACTCGTATTCGAAATCCGAAACCGCCCGCATGCCCCGGAGGATGGCGTGGGCGTCTCGCTGGTTGGCGTATTCCACCAGAAGGCCGTTATAGTGGGCGATCTCCACGTTATCGAAGTTGCCGAGGCTGTCCTCCAGCATCTCGACCCGCTCGTCCACTGAAAAAAGGTATTTTTTCGTGGGGTTCTGGAGGATGGTGACGATGATCTTGTCGAAGAGTTTCAGGCCCCGTTCGATGATGTCGAGGTGGCCCATGGTCACGGGGTCGAAAGAGCCGGGGTAAATGGCGATTCGCTGCATCCGAACGATTGTCCTTTATTATTAGGTTATAGGTTATGGGTCTCCCTTACCTCCAAAAACGATATCTCGGTTTTGCCGTATTTTCGCCGGTCCGTCAAGGTGAAGGGCTGAGTTGGAGAGTTGGAGGGGTGCGAGTTGCTCGTTGTTTCGGCTACCGGGTCGCCGGGGGCGTGTTCCACCACAATGCGGGCGTCGGCCGTCAGCAGGTCGGCCCGGAGGACGTTTTCCAGGGCCGGGCGGACGAGGTCGCGGCCGTAGGGGGGGTCCATGAAGATCAGGTCGAACCGGCGGCCCAACGCTTTGAGGGGGGCCAGATGGGCCGCGGCATTGCACCGGATGACGGCGGCGGCATCCGCGACGCCGCACCGGTCGATGTTCTTCCGGATGACGTCGAGGGCGGCCCGGTCGATCTCCACGAATGCGGTGAATACAGCGCCCCGGCTGAGGGCTTCGAGGCCAAGGGCGCCGGTGCCGGCGAAGAGGTCCAGGGCCGCGGCCTCCCGGACGGCTGGGCCCAGGATGTTGAAAAGGGATTCCCGCAGCCGGTCGGCGGTGGGGCGGGTCTCCCGGCCCCGCACCGACAGGAGGGTCCGTCCCCGGAGGCGGCCGCCGATGATGCGCATCCCCCCGATCCCTAAAGCTGTTCGGCGATGGCCAGGTCCGCCATCCTCCGGCGGAGTTCGGGGGGGGCGATGCCCAGGGCCTTGGCGGTCCGGTCCGGGTCGTTGTGGTGATGGGCGAGCTTGCGCCGGAGGAACTCGGCTTCGAAAAGCGCATGGGCCTCGTCCAGGCGGTCCAGGGCGAAGAGGCGGTCCTCCACCGTTTCCGACAGGGCGGCGCCCGGATTGTAGGGGGCGGGAATGTCGGCCGCTTCGATGATGGGCTTGTCCACCATGATCACCAGCCGTCCCACCAGGTTTTTTAGCTCCCGGACATTGCCGGGCCAGGAATAACGGCTGAGCATCTCCTGGGCCTCGGTGGCGATCTGTTTGACCGGGGTGCGGCTCCGCTTGGAGAACTCGTCCAGAAAGACCTCCACCAGGGCCGAAATGTCCCGGCGCCGCTCCCGCAGGGCCGGCACCCGCAGGGGGACCACGTTGAGCCGGTAGTAGAGGTCCTCCCGGAACCGGCCCTGTTCGATCTCTTTTTCCAGGTCCCGGTTGGTGGCGGCGATGACCCGGACATCCACGGTCACCAGGCGGTCGCCCCCCACCCGCTGGAACTGCTGCTCCTGGAGCACCCTCAGAAGTTTGGCCTGGGCCGCCAGGTTCATGTCGCTCACCTCGTCCAGAAAGAGCGTGCCCCGGTGGGCCATCTCCAGCTTGCCCCGCTTCCGGCGGCGGGCCCCCGGAAAAGCGTCCTTTTCATGGCCGAACAGT
Organism: Desulfobacteraceae bacterium; assembly: GCA_011389855.1. Classification (GTDB taxonomy): domain Bacteria; phylum Desulfobacterota; class Desulfobacteria; order Desulfobacterales; family JAABSP01; genus JAABTD01. The sequence goes on along the minus strand of JAABTM010000025.1, from coordinate 9,533 downwards.
TCGCTCTCGATCCGGTCGTCGGGGATGGCGGCGCAGTTGACGTCGATGAGCGGATTTTCGGCCCGGGGGCTCAACTGGTGGATGGTGCGGGCCACCAGCTCCTTGCCCACGCCGTTTTCGCCCGTGATCAGGATCCAGGAGTCGGTGGGCGCCGCCGCGGCGATCCCTTTTTTGAGTTCCCCCACCGGCGGGCTGACCCCGTTGATGGCGTTTTTTTCGATGGTTTTTTTGCGGAGGTACTTGTTCTCCTCCTCCAGCCGCCGGAAGTTGAGGGCGTTGTTGATGGTAACGATCACCTTGTCGATGGAAAGCGGCTTTTCGATGAGGTCGAAAGCCCCCATCTTGGTCGCCTTGACCGCCGTCTCGATGGTCCCGTGGCCGGTGATGATGATCACCTGGATGAAGGGGTTGTCCTTCTTGATTTCCTGGAGGGTTTCGATGCCGTCGATGCCGGGCATCCAGATGTCCAGCAGCACCAGGTCCGGGGATTCGGCCTCGATGAGCTTCAGGGCCTCGTACCCGTTGGAAGCCGTCATCACCTCGAACCCCTCGTCCTCCAGCAACCCGCTCAGGGACTGCAAAATCGAAGGCTCGTCGTCAACAATCAGAATGGTCGGAAACATACATACTCCTGTTTATAGCTGTTCGGAGTTCTGAACAATGAAACTCGCAACCCGCACCCCCTTTACCCCGTTTCCCCCGGCAAGTCGATGATGAATTTCGCGCCGCGGGGATGGTTGTCCCCCGCGCTGATCTTGCCGTTGTGGTCGGCCACGATGGAGCTGACGATGGTCAGGCCCAGCCCCATGCCCGATTTTTTGGTGGAAAAATAGGGCTCGAAGAGCCGCCGCTTGTCCTCGTCGGAGATGCCGGGGCCGTCGTCGGCCACTTCGATGCGGACGCCGTTCTTCCCGCCGCCGTCGCGGACGGTCACCGTCACTGAACCTTTGTCCCGGATGGCGCCGATGGCGTTGGAGACCAGATTGATCAGGGCCTGCTTCATCTGCTGCCGGTCGAGGTTGAGGAGCGGCAGGTCCCGGGGGAACCGCGCATGGAAGGCGATTTCCGGATGGCTCTCCCGAAACAGGGCCAGGGTCTCGTCCACGATGGCGGCCAGGTCGCAGGGGACGGGGGCCGCCGCCGGGAACCGGGCGAAAGCGGAGAACTCGTTGACCAGGTTTCGGATGAGGTCCACGTGGTCGATGATCATCCGGGTACACTCTTCGAAGACCGGCTCCTGGAGCCGTTGGGCGTATTTCCGGTGGAGCCGCTGGGCCGAGAGCTTGATGGGGGTCAGGGGGTTTTTCACCTCGTGGGCGATCCGGCGGGCCACCTCCCGCCAGGCGGCCATCCGCTGGGCCTTTTCCAGCTCCGTCAGGTCGTCCACCACCATGACCATGCCCATGTCCCGGTCGGCGTCGTCTTTGAGGACGCTGATGTTGACCCGAAAGGAGCGGGGGCTGCCGTCGATGGTCATCCGTAGGGGAAATTCCACGGAATTGTCCCGGGACACCGTCAGGTAGTCCCGAACCTCCCGGGCCAGGTCCAGGTGCTGGCCCTGGAGCAGTGCCCGGTAGCTCTTGCCCAGAATCTCGTCCGCCGGAATGCCCAGCATCCGCTCCGCCGCCGGGTTGATGGTGGCCACGTGGCCCTCGTGGTCCAGGGTGACGACCCCGGCGGAGACGTTTCGGAGCACGATCTCGATGTACCGTCGGCGTTCCTCGATCTCGATGTTCTGCTGCCGCAGCATCTGAGAGGAGAGTTCCAGCTGCTCCCGGCTGAGGCGCAGGTCACGGGTCATGCTGTTGAAGGAATCCACCAGCACGCCGATCTCGTCGTCCCCCACCCGGTGGAGGGTGAACCCGAGGTCCCCCCCGGCGACCCGGCGGGTCCCCTCGGCCAGGTCCATGATGGGGATGGAGATGGATTTGGCCAAATAAAACCCGAACCAGACGGCGCAGAAAACCACCAGCAGGGCCACGATGGAGATGGTAATGTAGTAGGTGAGCCGAATGGGTTCTTTGAGCAGTTTGATTTGCTTGTACTCTTCAAATCCCCGGGAAATCGATTCCAGGTCGTCGGAAAGAGAAGGGGGGATGAAAAATGAGAGCACCGCGAACCCCCGGGCCTCTGTTGCATCGGCGTCAAAGGGGATTCGGCCGATGGTGCGGCTGATCTCGCCCTGGGCGATCCGTTCCGACACGGTCCGGACGCCGTCGGCGTTCACCGCTTTCCGCAACTGGTCCAGGTTGATCTCCGGGAGCGCGTCGCCGTATTCGGCTGCCGTCGCAAACGCGAGCCGGTTCGGAACATCCCGGCCGGGGCTGCCGTTGTGGTAGATCTCCACCGCTTCGATGTTGAAAACGCGCTGGACCACCTCGGTGTAATTGCTGAGTTCTTCTAAGTTCCTGGGCGCCAGAAGGTCTTTGGAAACGATCTCATTGGCGATCCGCTCGGTGAAAAACCGGCTTTGATCCTCGAAATAGCCATAAAGCCGGCGGCCCACCTGTAGGGAGTTTTCCAGGGACTGTTCAACCGGCACGTTGAACCAGAATTCGATGCTGGAAGTGATGAAGTTGATGGAGAAGATAAACAGGACCACCGTGGGCATCAGGGAAAGGGAGACGAAGGCCAGGACCAGGCGGGTCCGGAGCCGGGTGCCCATCACTTTGCGCCGCCGGTCGTAAAGGAGCTTGACCAGGTTCCGGAAGACCAGGAAAATGAGCAGGATCAGCAACAGCAGATTGACGTTGATGAGGATGAACATCAAAATGGTGTTGGAGATGGGGAAGTCGGCCCCGAAATGGATGATCCGGCTCTCGGCCACCGTCAGCAACCCCACCACCAGAATCACGAGGGGAATGAGGATCATCTCCCGTCGCCGCCGTCGCCGTTCGCCGGCCGGGTCGCGGTATTTGGATTTGTCGATGAATCGGTTGGTCTTCATGGGGCGCCTGATGGGTCGGGAACGGCCCGTTTCCGGGCCGGGATCGTCCTAATAGGTAAAATCGATGGTGTACCAGTCCGTCTCGAAATCCCACAGGGAGACGAAGAACAGGACATAATGGAGGTAAAACGGCAGGGTCACCTTGCCCATTTCGGCCTTGGCCCGTAGCTGGTACCGCTCGCCTTTGCCGAGCACATTGAGAGGGATGAGATCGATGTTGTCGATTTCCGACATCCGCCGGCGGGCTTCGTCAAAGGTCTTGACCACCACCGGCTGGTCGTCTTCCCACGAGCGGCTCACCACGTACTCGTTTCTGAGGCTGTGGTATTTGAGGGAATGGGTCAGGGTGATGTTGGCGATGGTCTTGTCCGGGAGAAAATTCCGGACTTTTTTGAGGGTGATGAGAAAAAAGAAGGTGGTCTTCACGCCGCTCATGACCGCCTCCTTCATGTCGCCGTTGAAGGCCCCCCGCACCTTGAGGTAGACCACCAGATCCTGGCCCATGTTGCTGATCCGCAGATCTTCGAACCGGGCGGACCGGGCCGGACCGGCCGACTGGACGATCAGGACCAGGGCGATCATCAGAATGGCTGCCTTTCGAAGGATGGCGCGGGTCATGGCGTTTGAATCCCTTCCGGCATGCCGTCGGCTTGGGCGTCTTCGGGGGCGGCGGCTACGGGACCCCCCTCAGACCGAGGCGCTGCTCAGTCCGGGTCGGGACGCCCCCCGGTCTGGTCGAGCGGGCCGCGGCGTTTTCCAGTAAGCGGCGTTGTGAATGGTCCGGGTTTCCCAGGCGGTTTTGGAGGCGAAAAATTTCTCCAGAAAGGCGTGGTTGAAGGCATGGCCCGACCGGTGGGTCACCACATGGCCCAGCATCGGCATCCCCAAAAGCGAAAAGTCGCCGATGCAGTCCAGCAGCTTGTGGCGGACGAACTCGTCTTCATACCGCAGACCACCGCCGTTCATCACGCCGTCGGATCCGATCACCACGGCGTTTTCAAGCGATCCGCCCCGGGCGAAGCCGAAGCGCTTGAGATACTCCACCTCGTGAAAAAAGCCGAAGGTCCGGGCCCGGCTCACATCCGTCGCGAACCCGTCTTCGTCCATCTCGAATGTGACCGTCTGGCGCCGAACCAGGGGGTGGTCGAAATCGATGGTGCAGGTGATCCGGAAGTCGGTATCGGGATAGATGGCCACGGACCGGACTCCATCGGTCAGTTCGATGGGCGCGTTGATCATGAAAAAGCACCGGGGACCGTTCTGTTCTTTGATGCCCGCTGATCGGATGGCATCGGTGAACGGCCCGGCGCTGCCGTCCATGATGGGGACTTCGTAGGCGTCCAGCTCCACGACGGCGTTGTCGATGGACAGCCCCGCGAAGCTGGCCATGAGATGTTCGATGGTGGAGACGATGCAGCCGTTGAAGCCGATCACCGTGGCCAGGCTGGTGTCCACCACCCGGTTGAAATGAGCCGGGATCTCCGGATGCCCCGGCAGGTCGGTCCGGACGAACTTGATGCCGTGGTTGGCCGGCGCCGGCCTAATGGTCATGTTGACGTTTTTACCGGAATGGACCCCCATGCCGGTGCATTTGACGGATCTGGCAATCGTGCGTTGGCGCGCGTGCAGCGTCATCTCGCATCCTCTTCATCTTCTTTCCCTAAATCGTGAGCGCTTCCTTCGGGGCGCCTCAGGGCGCCCGCCGCCCACGCAATCTATCACATATAATACATTCGGGAGTGATTTCAAGCGTAAAGCTGACGAGGGCTAGTGGGGCCTTCCTTGGCGAATTTATTTCAAGTGGCGTGATGATGGGATCTATGATACTGAAATTGTAGATTACCATTGAAGGAGTTGTGATGAAAAGAGATTTTCCACCAGTCCACCCTGGCGAGATTTTACTTGAAGAGTTTTTGAAACCCTTGGAAATCAGCCAATACAGGCTGTCTAAAGATATCGGCGTCCCTCCGATGCGGATCAATAAAATCGTTCACGGCGAGCGGGGCATCAGCGCTGATACAGCGCTAAGATTGGCCAGATATTTCGGCATGTCCGTTGAATTTTGGACCGGTATACAAAGTCATTATGATACGGAACTGGCAAAAATGAATCTGGATCATCGCTTGGAGAAGGAAGTGAAACCGATGAATTCGGTGGCATAGTTTTGAAATATCGAAGTCCGAAGGCGATCTTATAAAATGGCTGATATATGACGAATTCCTGGCGAATCACCCTCCCCGAGGCGCTAAAATCAAACGCCCGACAAAAATGGGATGCTTTCTTCACCGCCGCGACCGACGCCGACATCCCGCTCCCGGACGACGACGCTCAGGTCAACGAGATCCAAACCCTCTTCGCCCTGAGCGATTTCATCGCCAAGGCCTGCGCCCGGCGCCCCGCGCTGCTGGCCGATCTGCTGGAGAGCGGCGACCTGGAGCGGCCCTATAAAACCGATGAATACCAACAGCGCGTCGAATCCGACCTGTCCGCCGTCACCGGCGAAAGCGACCTGTCCATCGCTCTGCGCCGCCTCCGGAAACGGGAGATGATCCGCATCGCATGGCGGGATCTGTCGGGACGGGCCGATCTCGCCGAGACCATGGCCGAATTGTCCGCATTCGCCGACGCCTGCATCGACGGCGCCCTGTCGCGTCTCCACGGATGGCTGGAAGGGCTCTACGGCCGCCCCCTCCGGTCCGACGGGACGCCCCAGGAACTGGTGGTGATCGGCATGGGCAAGCTGGGGGCCCGGGAACTCAATTTTTCATCGGATGTCGATTTGATCTTCGCCTTTCCCGAAACCGGCGAAACGGATGGGGAGAAATCGATCCCCAACACCGATTTTTTTCTCCGTCTGGGCCGGAAACTCATCAAGGCATTGGGCGAAAACACCGCCGAAGGCTTCGTCTTTCGGGTGGACATGGATCTGCGGCCCTTCGGCGGCAACGGCCCGTTGGTCATGAGCTTCGACGCCCTGGAATCCTATTACGGCGAACAGGGACGGGAGTGGGAGCGGTACGCCTGGATCAAGGGCCGGCCCGCAGCCGGGGACATTCCCGCCGGCGAGCGGCTGCTGGCCCGGCTCAACCCCTTCATCTACCGCCGGTACCTCGACTACGGCGTCTTCGAATCCCTGCGGGAGATGAAGGCCGGCATCGCCCGGGAGGTGAAACGGCAAGACCTTCGGGACGACATCAAGCTGGGTTCCGGCGGCATCCGGGAAATCGAGTTTTTCGGACAGGTCTTTCAGCTCATCCGGGGCGGCGTCTCCCGGCCCCTGCAAGCCCGGCCCATCGGGACCGTCCTCGACCGACTGGCCCGGGAAGGGACCATAGAAACATCGGTCCGGGACGAACTCCAGGAGTCCTACATCTTTCTGCGGCGGACGGAGAACCGGCTCCAGGAATTCGGCGACGCCCAGACCCACAAATTGCCGCCCGACGAACCGGCCCGGGCCCGGCTGGCGGCGTCCATGGGGTTTGAGGATTACCAAAAGTTCAAAACGGCGCTGGACGCCCACATGTCGGCGGTCCGCCGTCACTTCGGCGTCCTGCTGGAGCCCGACGGCGCCGGGACGTCGGAAGAGGACGACGACGGCCTCCCGGGAACGGATCTGGAGCGGGTCTGGCAATCCCCCGAGGAAGGGGACCGGGCGGCGGCGATCCTGTCGGCGGCCGGGTACCCGGACCCGGAAGAGGCCCTCAAACCCATCCGCCATCTCCGGGAGTCCACCGCCACCGGCGCCCTGAGCCGGGAGGGACGGGACCGGCTCGACCGGCTGGTTCCCCAAATCCTGAAAGCGGCGGCATCGGCGGACGGGCCCACCCTGGCCCTGTCCCGGATTTTGGAGCTGATCCGGACCGTCCAGCAGCGGACCAGCTACCTCGCCCTGCTCCTGGAAAATCCGTCGGCCCTCTCCCATCTGGTCCGGTTCGCCACCACCAGCGCCTGGATTCTGACCTTCATCACCCGCCATCCCGTTCTCCTGGACGAACTCCTGGACACCCGCACCCTCTACACCCCGCCGGATCGTTCCGAGCTGGAGGCGGAGGTTCGGGAGCGGCTCGACCCCATCCCGCCGGACGATCTGGAATACCAGATGGACGCCCTCCGGATCTTCAAGCAGATCAACGTGCTGCGGGTGGCCGCCGCCGACGTGACCGACGCCCTGCCCCTCATGCGGGTGAGCGACCATCTCTCGGACATCGCCGAGACGATCCTGGACCGGTCCCTTTCCATCTCCCGCCGTCACCTGACGGAAAAACACGGCGAGCCGGTTTGCGGCCTGCCCGACGGGGAAGAGTGCCGGGAAGGGTTCGCGATGATCGCCTACGGAAAGCTGGGGGGGCTGGAGCTGGGATACGGGTCGGATCTGGACATGGTCTTTCTCCACGCCGGCGCGTCGGAACCGACCCAGGGCGGCGACCGGCCCACCGACAGCGGCTATTTTTTCTCCCGCCTGGGACAGCGGCTCATCCACATGCTCACGGCCCGAACCCCGGCCGGGACGCTCTACGAGGCCGACATGCGGCTGCGACCGTCGGGGGCGTCGGGGGTGCTGGTCTCCCACGTCGAATCTTTCGGTCAATATCAGGAAAACGAGGCATGGACCTGGGAGCAGCAGGCCCTGATCCGGGCCCGGCCTGTTTGCGGCGATCCGGCCATCGCCGACCGGTTCGAGGCGATTCGCCGCCGGGTGCTGGCCCGTGAGCGGGACGAGGCCGGGCTGCGCCGATCCGTCGCCGACATGCGCGACCGGCTGCGGAAGGAGAACATCGAGGGCAACGCCGGCGGGTTCGATCTCAAGCACGGCGCGGGCGGCATGGTGGACATCGAATTTCTCGTCCAGTACCTGGTCCTGCGCCACGCCCGGGAACACGACGAGCTGGTCCGATGGACCGACAACGTGCGGCTCATCGGGGCACTCTCCCGCTGCGGGGTCTTGGACGACGTGACCGCCTATTTCCTGCGAAAGGCCTATCTCACCTACCGGATCGTGGGCCACCGCCTCGATCTCAAAGAGCAGCCGACCATTGTTTCCGACGACCGGTTCCGCACCCTGCGCCGGATCGTCCGGCGCAACTGGGACCGCTTTCTGGGCGCGTGACCGGGCCGAAATCCCTTTGACAAACCCCGAAGAGCGGACGTATAGTGCGCCTTTTTATGGCGCTGTTTGAGGAGAGCGCTTTTCAAACAGGCGCTTAGAGCCTATCCGAAAAAGGTTGAATATGGATTTTTTTTTATGCGTCATCGGGATGGTCATGTTCATCGAGGGGCTGCCCTACGCGACGTTTCCCGATAAGATGAAGGATTGGATGGCCCAGCTCATGGAGGTGGAAGACGCCACCCTTCGGAAGCTGGGCCTGGTGCTGATGGGCGTGGGGCTTCTGGTGGTCTACATGGGAAGGCGGTAGCCGGTGTATTCCCTTTCGGATTACCGGTACGACCTGCCGCCGGACCGGATCGCCCAGACCCCGGCGCCGGACCGGGACGGTTCGCGGCTGCTGACGCTGGGCCGGGAGACCGGGGCCGTGGATCACCGCCGGTTCCGGGACCTGCCCGACCTGCTGCGGCCCACGGACCTGCTGGTGGTAAACAACACCCAGGTGGTTCCGGCCCGGCTGACGGGCCGGAAGGAGACCGGCGGCCGGGCCGAAGTGCTGATCCTCGATTACACGGGCCCGGCCCGGAACGGGGCGCCGCCGGTGCATCGATGTCTGGTCAAGGCGTCCAAGCGGGCCCGGCCGGGGACCCGCATCCGGTTCGACGCGGATCTTTCCGGCGAGGTGATCGGCATCGGGGAAGGGATGCACACCGTCCGGTTCGACTGCGACGGAGATTTCGAGACGATCCTCTACCGGATCGGGCGGATGCCCCTGCCCCCCTACATCCGCCGCGACGAGGCGGCCGATCCCCCCTGCGACGACGGAACCGCCTACCAGACGGTGTACGCGGCCCGGAAGGGCGCCGTGGCCGCCCCCACCGCCGGCCTCCATTTCACGCCGGAGCTGCTGGATCGGCTGCGGACCGCCGGCGTCGGAATCGCCGAGATCACCCTCCATGTGGGGTACGGCACCTTTCTGCCGGTGCGGGTCGGGGACATCCGGGACCACCGGATGCACGCCGAGACCTACACCATTCCGGAAGCCGCCGCCGATGCCGTCAACCGGGCGCGGTCCGAAGGCCGCCGGATCGTCGCCGTGGGCACCACCTGCGTCCGGACCCTGGAATGGGCCGCCGACGAAACCGGCCGGATCGCCGCCGGATCGGGCGACTGCGATCTTTTCATCTATCCCGGCTACCGGTTCAAAACCGTGGACGCCATGATCACCAATTTCCACCTGCCGGAATCGACCCTGCTGATGCTGGTCTCCGCCTTCGCCGGCCGGGACCGGGTCCTGGCCGCCTACCTGGAGGCTATTGAGCGTGGGTATCGGTTTTATTCCTATGGCGACGCCATGTTCATCTCATGACCCGTTTCACCGTCACCGCCCAAAACGGCCGGGCCCGCGCCGGGGTTCTGTCCACCCCCCGGGGCGACATCGAAACCCCCATCTTCATGCCCGTGGGCACAGATCGGAAGAGC
>JAABTM010000526.1 GCA_011389855.1 Desulfobacteraceae bacterium | reverse complement strand
GGACGTGCTGCAACAGGGGAAGCTGGTCCGGGTCGTCGCCCACATCCGCCAGCAGCCGGCCGACCAGGGCCGGTTCGATGTCGCACCCGGTCACCAGGGGCGGTTCGGCCACGGCCTCGCGCAACTGCTCCCGGGTCAGGCGCGGCGTGAGGTACAGCCCCGCGTTCACCGCCTCGGCCAGCCCCGGAAACCGGGCGCAGTCGCCGATGAAGTCGGAGCGCATGGCGACAACGACGTAGACTCTGCGGGAAATCCGGCCGTCCGGCAACGGATAGGGCCGGGACCCGGCCAGCAGCAGGGAGACGAAGGCGGCGGCCTCGGCACGGGCGTCGTCGTTGTCGGCGTACCGGAACAGCTCTTCGAACTGGTCGGCCACGATGAGCAGGTTTTCGCCCTCGGGCAGGGGGTGGGCGTCGAGGAATTTGTGCAGGCCCAATGACCCGGCGCGAAGGGCGGTTTCGGTGGACGGGGTGGACGGGGTGGACGGCGTGGACGCGCCGGGTTCCGCGAAAACCGCCGCCAGGGCGTCGGCCAGGTTCCGGAACGGGGCGGTTCCCGGCCGCATCTCGGCCACCCGCCAGCCCGCGCCGGCCCGGGCCAGGAAGCCGGTCTCCAGCCCCGCGATCATGCCGGTGCGCACCAGGGACGACTTGCCGCACCCGGACGGCCCCACCACCGCCAGAAACCGGGTCTCGCCCAGCCGGGCGATGAGGGCGTCGGTCTGGGTTTCGCGCCCGAAAAAGATGTGGGTCTCGTCGCGGGTGAAGGGGCGGATGCCGGGGTAGGGGTAATCACTCATGGCAGACCTCCCCCATGCACCCGAAAAGGTAGTCAGGAAATTTTTCAGGCGGACACGCGTAAATTCGTGCGTTTCTGAGGTTTCCTTTGATTTCGCCTTTTGCCCCGCGTTTGATTTCTTTATGAATCACTACGATTTTCAGGTTCTGCTTGAGCTGGCGCCATACTTTTTGACTGTAAAGAAATTGCTCCTGAACCCATGGCAATCGGCTGCGTCCATGGATCAATACGTGGAGGTGGCAGATCTCTATATTTAATTCCAGCGCCCGACGGATTTCCTCGGGAGTGGGGTTGTCCGCCATATCCATTGGTTCCAAATATTCCACGCCATTTTCTTTCAGAATGCCAGTAATTTCCTCCCGCAAATCTTCATCTTCAGGCGCGGAGTTAACAAACAGAATTGCCGGGGGAAAATCCAATTTTTCCAATGGCTGGGAAGCTTTTTCATGCTTGGCCTCTATCTTCCGCCGGTATTCGATTTCATCCTTTAGCCGGTGCAGGCGGCCGGTGATCTCCCGGACCAGCATCTCCAACGTGGCATTGAACCAGGCATCGCCAGCGGCGACCGTTTCCCCACCGGTTCTCCAGAACGGATGCGGCAGCACCGACCGAAGCGCCTCGGGCAGGGACGCGCCCTCGGTTTGCAGCGGAAAAATCCGGTCCAGGCCGCCGGAATCGGCCGCCGCCATGAAGGCGTCCAGGGCCGCTTTGCAAACCGTGGAACCTTCGAACCGGGCTGAAATCACCGGCAGCAGCAGGCCGGCCTTGCGGGCGGCTTCCGGCAGGGTTTCATCGGCGTCCGTCGCCAGCGCCAGCGTGAAGGTGTTCCGGCTCCCCAGGCGCAGGGACAAAAGGTCGTCCAGCTCGGCCCGGACCATCCGCATCCATTCCTTCTGGGATTCCGGGCACAGGATCAGGATGTCGGGCTCGCACCCCGGCGCGAAGGAGAACCGCCTGGCGTTTTCACGGATTTTCAGACGTGGGGTGAGATGACCAGGGAGGCCAGCCAGTTCAACACCGATAAGCGCCTGTTGGAAAGCTTTCGTATACGGATGCCCAGTAAAAAGGGCCTTGTAAAAACCGCGAGCGAACTGGATTGCGGTCTGATCGTTAATATTCTGACTCATTCCAATGACGAAATCGATATGCTCGGACACCGAGTTAGCAAGGGTCTCTGTCCGACAAGAGTTCAGCACTACGCACTCCAAGACGGGCGCAGCCGATTTAAAAAGCTCGATCAGTATTTCATTGGAGATCCAGTGTGCTTTTTCCCCGCCAGAGTCGAAAGCCAACTGGTCTTCTTCGCCATGGCCGCTATAATGGATAATATGAGGCTTGAAATCCAACAAAAGGTCTTGAAATCTCGAACCTCGGGCCGCTGTTAGAACTTTGATGTCATAGCGCTCTTGGCCCTGAGAATGCTCCATGACTTCCTGAATGACATCATGTTCCTGATCCAGTCTGATTCGATCCGTATCCCACGGATTCGCCGACACCATCAAAATGCGCTTTTTGTCCATTCCCTCCATCATCAAACCCCGTTCAGCACGCCGAGTGCATTGAAATTTTGGGGCAATTTACCGGAAAAGCGGGCGGGATGGAAGGGAAAAATGGTTCCCGACACCAGACCTGCCAGGTTTTCAAAACCTGGCAGGTCTTTGGCCATGGGATTCGAACAAATGACACGCCCCCCACCGCCCCCCCCCAATCTCCCC
>JAABTM010000525.1 GCA_011389855.1 Desulfobacteraceae bacterium | reverse complement strand
TCCGATCTCGCCGATCGATCCAAAAGCCGATTTCTGGCCAATATGAGCCACGACATCCGCACGCCCATGACCGGCATCATCGGCATGACCGAACTGGCCCTGGACACCGACCTCGACGACGAACAGCGGGAATACCTCAACCAGGTCAAATCGTCGGCGGAGTCCCTTCTGTTTCTGCTCAACGACATCCTCGACTTTTCAAAAATCGAAGCCGGAAAACTGGAACTGGATTACACCGATTTCAATCTTCGAAATTTGCTGACCGGTACGGTGAACGCCTTCGCGATCAAGGCCCATCAAAAAGGCGTCGAGCTGGTGTTGCTGCTTCCGCCCGAGCTGCCGGAAATCGTGAATGGCGAACCGGGGCGCTTGCGGCAAATCTTGATGAACCTTCTGGGCAACGCCGTGAAATTCACGGATCAGGGGGACATCGTCCTGGAAGTTCGCCCTCTCTCCAGGGATAAAAGCAGGGAGTCGCTCCACTTCTCGATCCGGGACACGGGCGCCGGCGTGCCGTTGGATCAGCAAAAGGATATTTTTTTCCCCTACTATCAGACCGACGCCGGCCGCGCCAAAAAAATGCGCGGAACGGGACTGGGGCTCCCCATTTGCCGCCAATTGGTCGAGATGATGGGCGGTGAAATCGGGTTGGACAGCGAGCCGGGCGGGGGATCCACTTTTCATTTTACCCTTCCCATGGCGGCCGTGCGACAAAGCGCCGATCATCACGCGCCGTTGGAAAAAGAACGGCTGGAAAACCTGTCCGTTTTGGTGGTTGACGACAATCCGACGGCCCGGCGGTATATCCTGGAATTGCTGCGGGGGTGGAAAATGAACCCGGTCTCGGCCAACGGCGGTTTGGAAGCATTGGCCGAGTTGGAAAACGCGTACGGCGAAAACAGACGCTGCGACCTGATAATCGTCGATTGCCACATGCCGGGCATGGATGGGTTTGAACTGGCTGAACGCATCATCCGGGACCCTCGATTCAGCCAAATGAAAATCGTGATGCTGACCTCTTTGGGCCAGCGAGGCGACGCCGCGCGCTGCAAAAAGATCGGAATTTCGGGCTATCTGAACAAACCCATAACAAAGGAGCAATTGTCGAGCGTGATCCGGCTGGCCCTGGCCCGAGGGGAGGCGGAGCAAGACGCCGGCCCGCTCATTACGGACCATTACCTCCAGGAGCGCGGCGAGGATATGCCGTTGCGTAAAATCCTCGTGGCGGAAGACGCGCCGGTCAATCAGAAGCTGATCCTCCGGCTGCTGGAAAAAATGGGATATGAAGCAACCTTGGCCGTCAATGGACGGGCCGCCGTCGACGCCGTCAAAACCGGCCGGTTCGACCTTGTTTTAATGGATGTCCAGATGCCGGAACTTGATGGTTTGCAGGCCACCGAATTAATACGTTCCTGGGAGCGAAAAAACGGCATGCGAACCCCGATTATCGCCATGACGGCCCACGCCCTGAAAGAGGATCGGGAAAAATGCATCGCCGCCGGAATGGATGATTACATATCCAAACCGATTGATCGAGACCACTTTAACGCGCTTTTGCACCGCCATCCGCCGGCGGAACGTCGTGGGGAGGCGGAACCCCGCGCCCCCTCCCCGGAAACGATGCCGATTATCGACCGATCAGTCCTGTCGAACGCGACAAATAACGATGAGACCCTGGTTCGGGAATTGTATGGTATTTTCCTTGAAGGATTGCCGGAGACATTGGATCGCCTAAAAAAAGCGATGGTCTCGGGCGATATTCAGGAAATAAAGAAATATTATCATTCGCTGAAAGGCACGAGCGGCAGCGTCGGGGCCATGGAACTGTACCATGAAGCCAAAGCGCTTGAGGAAAGCGCTTTTACAAACGATTGGGATCGAACGAAAGATGCATTCTCGAGACTCGAAGCGGCGGTGAACCGCTTGACCGCCGCATCCATCTCGATAGTGGGGGAACAATCGGACTGACGGGGGTGTATGGCGTTTTATCATCCCCCGGCCCGGTTCAGGGCCCCATGGACGGCCAACGCCAAATCTTCCCGGCTGACGGGCTTCTTGAGAAATTTGGAAATGCCGAATTGCGCGGCGTTTTCTTCCGTCACCGCCTCGCTGTAGCCGGTGCAGAGGAGAATCGGCAGATCGGGCCGCAGCCGCCGGACTTTACCGACCAGTTGCACCCCGGTGATGTCCGGCATGGCCTGGTCGGTAATGAGAAGATCGAACGCCGACGCATCCCCTTGCAACGCGGCGAGGGCCTCGACGCTGCTGTGGTGGGCCTGCACGCTGTACCCGAAGGTCGCGAGATGCTTGCCGACGGCGTCGAGCAACAAGGGGTCGTCGTCCACCAGAAGAATCCGCTCCCCCGCCCCCCTGGGCGGTTTCCGCGGTCTTTTCTTTTCCGGCGCGGCCGCCGGTTCGATCAGCGGCAGAAAGACCCTGAACACGGTCCCCTTGCCGGGCGCGCTTTCCACATCGATGGCGCCGCCGTGGTGTTCGACGATGCCCAGGCTGACGGACAGGCCCAGCCCTGTCCCTTCG
>JAABTM010000524.1 GCA_011389855.1 Desulfobacteraceae bacterium | reverse complement strand
GCGGGCCGCGGCCACCCTCGAAATATTGGCCGAACTGTCGGAAAACATCCAGGTAATTTTTTTCACCCATCACCGCCATCTGCTGGAACTGGCGCGGGGGTGTTTGCCGGAAGAGCGGTTGTGGGTTCATTCCCTGTCCACTCCGTCCACCCAGTCCACTTTGTCCATTTCATAGGAAAAGCGGTCTTGATCATCGTTTCGGCCATTCACTGCCTGCGCCCCTTCAGGGCGCATTGGTTGGACGATTCCGACCTGGGGTTGAAACCCCAGGCTATATACCGTTGCCGCTCCGCGGCAATCATGGCCGAAAAGATGATCAAGGCCGGAAAAGCATTCATGCTCAACGAGTTTATCGATGAAGTCCGAGGTCACGGCCGCTCTCAATATGCTGGTGAGCGGGGAGCAAGTTATCGGGCCACCAGTTCCGCCATCCACATGGTCAGGGGCGGGAAAAAGGTGATGATGAGCAGATCGACGATGAGAATGGCCAGAAACGGCAGAATCCGGCGGCTGATGGCCCCGATGCTGTCGCCGGAGATGGAACACGAAACGATGAGGCAGATCCCCATGGGCGGGGTCAGCATGCCGATGGCCAGGTTGGTCACCACGATGGCCCCGAGCTGGATCAGGCTGATGCCCAAAGACGGCAGCATGGCCGTGATCATGGGAACCAGCAAAATCAGGGCCGCGGTGGTCTCCACGAAGGTGCCTGCGATGAGCAGCACCAGGTTGATGAGCAGCAGCAGAAGGATCGGGTTGTCGGTGATGGAGAGCAGCGTGCCGGCGAGTTGGGCCGGGATGTCCTCGATGGCCGCGATCCAGGAAAAGACCGACGCCGTCGAGATGATGAACAGGACGATGGCGGCGGTGACGGCCCCGTCCCGGAAGATGGGGAAGAGGTCCCGCCAGCCGATTTTCCGATAGACGAACATCCCCACCAGCAGCGCATAGATCACCGCCACGGCGGCCGATTCGGTAGCGGTGAAGATGCCGAAGAGAATCCCCCCCAAAATGATGAGCGGCGCCCCCAGGGCCAGGATGGCCCGCTTGAAGGTCCGCCACACCTCCGCCATGGAAAAGGGCATGGTGGCGACATACCCCTCCCGGCGGGAGATGACCGTCGATACGGCGATGAGGGAAACCCCGATGAGGATGCCCGGCAGGATGCCGGCGGCGAAAAGCTGGCCGATGGAGGCGCCGGTCAGGAACCCGAAGATGATCATGGGAATGGACGGGGGGATGATGACGCCGATGGAGCCGCCCGAGGCCTGGACCGCCGCGGCGAAATCCGACGCGTAGCCCGATTTTTTCATGGCCGGGATGAGGATGGCCCCCACGGCGGCGGCGTCCGCCGCGGCCGATCCGGAGATGCCGGCGAAGAACATGGCCGACACGATGGTCACGGCGGCCAGCCCCCCCGGCAGCCAGCCCACCAGGGCGTTGGCGAAATCGATGATCCGCCGGCTGATGCCCCCGGTCTCCATGATGATGCCGGCGAACATAAAGAGCGGCACCGCCATGAGGTGGAAGGAATCGACGCCCCCGAACATCCGCTGCACCACCATCATCAGGGGAAAAGTTCCCTGGATCAGAATGCCGATGACCGACGCCGCGCCGATGGCGATGGCGATGGGCGTGTTGATGGCGAAGAGCGCGAGTAATGCGATGAGCAGGACTTCAGCGGTCACGGTCGCCTCCCGTCAGTTCCGCCAGAAGGAACGCGACGCCGTGGAGGGTCAGAATCGCCCCGCTGATGGGGATGATGCTGAAAAGAATCCATTTGGGCATGTAGAGGGCCGGCGAGATCTGGAACCGGACGAAATGGGCGAACCGGTATCCGAAAACGATCATCACGCAGAAAAGGCCGATGGAAATCAAATGGACGGCCACGGCGGCGGTCCGCTTCATCCACGGCGGCATTCGGGCGTAGAGGACATCCACGCCCGGATGAACCCGCCGCCGATAGGCCACCGACGCGCCCAAAAAGGCGAGCCACACCAGCATGAACCGGGCCAGCTCCTCGGACCAGAAGAGGGAGCTGTTGAGGGCATATCTAAAAAACACCTGAACCGCCACGATCACTGACATGGAGATGCCCAGACCGAACAGGATGTATTCGATGCCGGCGTTGAGGCGGCGGCTGAGGGTGTCGAAATATTGGACGATCCGTTTCATGGGATCTTATTCCCTCTCCAAAAGGGTGGGAGATGGCGTCGGCATCAATAAAAAAGAGGTTACAGTCATCCCGTAACCCCTTAATATCCTTGGTAGGCGGTACTGGATTTGAACCAGTGACTTCTACCGTGTGAAGGTAGCACTCTCCCGCTGAGTTAACCGCCCGTTATGTTGGGTTCAGTTATAATGCCAATGAAGGACATCGTCAAGCATTTTTTCCTTCGGGGCCGCTGATGTCCATTGCCTGCTCCCCGCCGGGAAGCGCGATTTCCTTGGGGCTGGGCAGATCCTTGATGTCCTTCAGGTCGAAAACTTCCAGAAATCGTTTGGTGGTGGCGTAAATCAGCGGGCGGCCGGGGATCTCTTTCCGC
>JAABTM010000523.1 GCA_011389855.1 Desulfobacteraceae bacterium | reverse complement strand
CGAACCGCGCCGCCCGGCGGCGTCCGGGATCGCTACTTCTTCTCTTTGTTTTTCTCCTCTTCCAGCACGGCCTTTTTGCCGCACAGGTCGCATTTGCCGTCCTCGGTGATGCAGGGCTGTTTGGGGGCGTCGCCGCCGCAGAGTCCGCATTTCGGCATCTCTTTCACCTCCCTTCTTTGTAAGGTATCCCATCTTTACCAGGCGGCCAAGGGGTTTTCCGTAGCGGTTGCTACAAGGATTGAAAAGATTTTTATTTCAAAATATTACAAATCATTTTTTGACATTTTTCAGTCCCCTGTATTATGATGTTTCAAGAGCGGATTCGATATGCCTTTCGAACTGAAATATCAATCCATTACACGCGACTCATGCTGTCTTCGCTCATCCGCATGCAACCCCAATATCCATCAGAAAGGAGGGCGACATGGCCGGGCGAAAAGTCTTGGTTCCCTGCAACTTCACCGAAAACGACGAAAAGGCCCTGGATTTTGTCATCCACCCCATCTGGCTGTAGCGAAAGGACATCCATCATGATCCAACCCGGCAGACTGGTGATCGCCGCGATCCTCATCGCCGCGCTCGTTTTTTGCGGCGGCATCCCCGCCAACGCCCAACCGGAGACTCCGGAAAAGACCCTCTCCCCCTATTTCCTGGTCAGGAGCGACGACCCGGAGACGGATAGGCTCCCCCTCAAATCGACCGCCGCGGACGTGGCCGTCTCCGGCGTCATCGCCGACGTGACGGTGACCCAGGTCTACGAAAACGAGGGGACCCGCCCCCTGGAGGCGATCTACGTCTTTCCGGCTTCGACCCGGGCGGCGGTCCACGGCATGAAGATGACCATCGGCGAGCGGACCATCGTGGCCGAGATCCGGGAGCGGGAACAGGCCCGCCGGGAATACGAGGAAGCCAGGGCGGCGGGTAAGAGCGCCTCCCTGCTTGAGCAGCAGCGGCCCAACGTCTTCCAGATGAACGTGGCCAACATCCTGCCGGGGGATACGATCCGGGTGGAGCTGCGCTACACCGAACTTCTGGTCCCCACGGACGGGGTCTACGAATTCGTCTATCCCACGGTAGTGGGGCCGCGGTACTCGGAACTGCCTGAAACGGAAGCGCCCCAATCCGAAAGCTGGGTTCAGAACCCTTATCTCCGCGAAGGGGAGGCGCCCCCCTACGATTTCGGCTTCAAGGCGGCCATTTCCGCCGGCATGCCCATCGCCGAGGTGACTTGCCCCACGCACGAGACCGACATCCGGTTCTCCGGGCCGGGCGTGGCCGAGGTCCAACTCGCGGGCGCCGGGAAAACGGGCGGGGACCGGGACGTGATCCTCAAATATCGGCTGAGCGGCGGTCAAATCCAGACCGGCCTCCTGCTCCACGAGGGCGAGACGGAGAATTTTTTCCTGCTGATGATGCAGCCGCCCCGGCGGGTGGAGACGGCGTCGATCCCGCCACGGGAGTACATCTTCATCGTGGACGTGTCGGGCTCCATGCGGGGATTTCCCCTGGACACCGCCAAGCGGCTGCTCCGGGACCTCATCGGCAACCTCCGGCCCACGGACCGGTTCAACGTCCTTCTTTTCGCCGGCGGCTCCCGGATCTTCGAGAAAAGGTCGGTCCCGGCCACCGGGGAGAACATCGGCCGGGCCGCATCCTTTATCGACAACCAGCGGGGCGGGGGCGGCACCCAGATCCTGCCGGCCATGGAGCGGGCTTTGAACCTGCCGGCCGAGGGGTCGGTCTCCCGGTCCATGGTGGTGGTCACCGACGGCTACGTCCGGGTGGAGACCGAGGCCTTCGACCTGATCCGGAACCACCTGGGGGAGGCCAACCTTTTCGCCTTCGGCATCGGGTCCAGCGTCAACCGGTTCATCATCGAAGGAATGGCACGGGTCGGCCTGGGCGAACCCTTTGTGGTTACGAAACCCGCCGAGGCGGCGGAAATAGCGGCCAAATTCCGGGAATATGTTAAATCCCCGGTGCTTACCGGCATCCGCCTCGACTTCGACGGCTTCGACGCCTACGACGTGGAGCCGCCTAGCATCCCCGACCTCCTGGCCCAACGTCCCCTCATCGCCTACGGCAAATGGCGGGGCGAGCCGAAGGGGACGATCCGACTGATGGGCGTCACGGGCGGCGATAGATCCTATTCCGCCGACCTGGACGTCGGCCGGCTCAGTCCCGATCCGAGCCATGCCGGGCTCCGGCATCTCTGGGCCCGGAAGCGGATCAGCCTGCTCTCCGATTACAATCAGGTCTCAAGAGGGGATGAGATGGCCGACGAGATCACCCGGTTGGGTCTGCAATACAACCTCCTGACCGCCTACACCTCCTTCGTGGCCGTCGACAGCCGCGTCCGGACGGGCGAAAAGGCGACCACGGTCAAACAACCCCTGCCGCTGCCCCAGGGCGTCTCGGACAGCGCCGTGGGCGGCGTGGCGCGAACCCTGGCCGCCGCGCCCATGCCGAGGAAAATGGCGTTCAAATCAGGCGCCAACGGGCAGGGGATGGTGATGACTGAAAGGGCGCCCGCAGATCGGAAGAGC
>JAABTM010000225.1 GCA_011389855.1 Desulfobacteraceae bacterium | reverse complement strand
CCGATATGGAAACAGTTTAGGGGGATCGACCGGAAAATGCAAGGGGCGCGGTTTTGATATTTTGATATTTTGACATTTTAATATTTTATGGTAGTCAAGGCTTGGGTTGGCAAACAGCTTCGTCGTTAAAATTAGCGCGTGAGGAAGCATCAAACGGTTGAAAAGGATGATTTTGTGAAGAAAAAACTTCCCATCGGCATATCCGATTTCAAAGGGTTGATCGAAGACGGCTGCCTTTACATCGATAAAAGCCGCTTCATAAAAGAAGTGATCGACTCTCCTTCTCAAGTGCTTCTGCTTCCCAGGCCCCGGCGGTTTGGGAAGACGCTGAACCTGAGCATGCTTCGGTATTTTTTTGAAAAGAGCGATGAAGACCGGAGCGGCCTTTTCAACGGACTGAACATACAAACCGATCCGGTTTTTCATACGCATCAGGGGAAATATCCCGTCATTTTCATGACGTTCAAAGATGTGAAGCATTCTTCATGGAAAGGCTGTTTCAACGCTTTCAAAGAAATTATCCGGAAGGAATACGCCCGGCACCGCCGCCTCATGGACAGTGAAGCGCTGTATCCGGAGGAAAAGGCGTATGTTCGGAACATTTTGTTTTCAGAACTAAAAGATGAAGATTACGAATGGTCTTTGGGCAGGCTGAGCGAATACCTGAGCCGGACGAGCGGGGAGAAGGCGATCATTCTGGTGGACGAATACGACACGCCGATTCACGCCGCTTATCAGAAAGGATTTTATGATAAGCTTATCGAATTTATCAGAAATTTTCTCAGCGGCGGTCTGAAAGACAATCCCAACTTGTCCAAAGGAGTTCTGACCGGCATTCTCAGGGTCGCGAAGGAATCCGTATTTTCAGGGCTGAACAATCCGGGAGTGTACACCATTCTGGACAGGGAGTTCAGGGAACGCTTCGGTTTCACGGAAGAAGAAGTGCGGAACCTGCTCGAAACGCACGGCTTGTCGGACCGCGCCGAAGACGTAGATTTCTGGTACAACGGCTACCTTTTTGG
The DNA here is from genome assembly GCA_011389855.1 of Desulfobacteraceae bacterium. GTDB lineage: Bacteria > Desulfobacterota > Desulfobacteria > Desulfobacterales > JAABSP01 > JAABTD01. Next base: position 7,758 of record JAABTM010000225.1, on the reverse strand, counting down.
AGAAAAAGTCATCTACAATCCCTGGTCCGTGCTGCAATTTGTCCACAGAAAACCGAAATTTCCGGCTCCCTACTGGGCCAACACGGCGGACAGCGGACTGATCGACCGCCTCGCGACGGAAGGCGGCAGAGAGATTCGGGCGGAAATCGGCGGACTTCTGGAAGGCGGGAGCGTCACCGGGCCGGTTTATGACAGCATCGTGATGAAAGATCTGGATCGGCGAAAGGAACTGCTGTGGAGCTTTCTCCTCTTCAGCGGATATCTCAAACCGGCCGAACAAATGGACGCGGAAACCTATCGACTGGAGATTCCCAATAGAGAAGTGCTTATGATCTTTCAGGAGATGGTCCGGACATGGTTTGCGGAAAAAGTCGAATCGGACGCCCTTGCCGAAATGATCCGCTCGTTGCGGAAAGGCGACGGGAAGCTGTTTGAAATCATGCTCCGCAAAATCGCGCTTCAGATCATGAGCTTTCACGATCTGGCCGGAGAGCCGGAAAAGGTTTACCACGCCCTGGTGCTGGGAATGCTCGTCTGGATGTCGGGGGAATACGACATCCGCTCCAACCGGGAGTCGGGATACGGCCGCTACGACCTGATGCTCAAACCAAAAGAACCGGGTGGGCACGGAATCGTCATCGAGTTCAAAAAAACGGCAGAAGACGAAGACCCGGAAAAGGCGCTCCAAGACGCGATGGCCCAGATCGACAATAAACAATACGTCGCGGAACTGGAAGCGTCCGGTGTGGAAAACATTATGAAGATCGCCGTCGCGTTTCGGGGGAAGGCGCTTTGGGTCTTGACAGAGGCAAGTGAAATTCTGCCGTAGAAACTGCTTGATGAGATGATGAAATCCCGGATTTGAATTCGGCGGGGTCGCCCCGCCATTGGGTCAGTTTCCGCTCTCCGACGCCCCTCGCCTGCCGCCGGCCTTGGATTCCACGAACTCGCCGTCGTGAATGAGCAGGTTCCGGATGTCGAGGTAAAGCGTCCGGAGGATTTCGTACTCGAAGGCGGAGTCCAGGCCCCCGTACCCGATGGGCATGGAGGCGCGCAGTTGCAGACCGTCCACCACCGACAGGGCCAGGTCGGTGGCGGCGTCGCCGCCCAGGAGGCCGATGACGCTGTTTCGGGTCGCGCCGTCCACGAAACGGCCTCCGACGTCGCGGAAGGTGGAGGGGCCCAGGATGGGGATCATCAGGTAGGGCCCGGGTCCGAGGCCGTAGACGGCCAGGGTCTGCCCGAAATCCTCGGTGTATTTGGGCAGGTCGTCCATTTTCGAAGCGATGTCCCACAAGCCGCCGACCCCGGCCGTGGTGTTGACCAAAAGCCGCCCCACCACCGTCACGGCCCGGTCCGCCTTCCCCTGGAGGATGCAGTTGGCCAGGACCGGCAAGTCCCCGAGGTTGGAGAAGAAATCCGACACCCGGTTTCGGGCGTATTCCGGGATCGTCCACTCGTAAACCCGAACCACCGGCGCCATGACGTACCGGTCGGCCAGGATGTTGAACCGATAGATGTGCCGGTTCATGGGCTCCAGCGGATCGTAGGCTTCGAGGAATTCGAGACGGTCGGGTTCGACGGTCTGAGCGCCCGGCGGCGGGAGCGGTTTCGGTCCGCCGACGGTGGCGCAGCCGGAGAGGACCAGGGCGAACAGCAGGAGGGCGAACGCGGCAGGGCGGAATCGGCGGATCACAGTTCGTCCTCCTTTTTCTGAAAAAACCGGAGCATGTGGTCGATGTTGGGTTTGTAGAACATGTTGCCGAGGTGGCCGCCGTTGGGGTAAATGACGGCCCGGTCACCGAAGAGGCCGGTCAAAAATTCGATGTCGCCCGGTTTCAGGATGATGTCGTCGGCGTTGTGGACAAGGCCGATGTGGTCCGCCCGGCGGAGAAAATCGGCGATGAGGGATAGGTCGGTGCGGGACAGGAGGTGGGCCATATCCGCCCCGGGATGTTGTTTCCGCCAGAAGGGCAGCACCACCTCCCGGGCGTAATCCGCGAAGGTCCACCGGAGACAGGCGCGGAAAAACGGCGTGGTGGAATCCCCCACGCGCAATACCGTCCCCGGACGCAGCACATGGCCGCCGCCGTTCATCATATCCGAGGCGAACAGCACATCGGCCAGGGAAAGCCGGAAGACGATGCCGATGAGCCCCTCCAGTTCGCCGGACGTGAGGGGCGAGATGGTTTCGATTTCATAAAGGAATTTTTCGTCCACCGCCACGCGACCCTTGTCCTGGAAGTAGGCGGACATTTTCTCCATCAGCCCGTCCAGAAACAGGTCGGTCCGGCCGGCGACGTTGCGCTCCACGAACGCATCGAACCGTTCCGACGATTCCTGCAAATTCACCGGCGGGTTCATGAGCAGGACCCGGCGGAAATCGAAAATCCCTTCCTTTTTGTCCAAATGGGCGATAAAGGCGGCGTTGAAGCCGCCCAGGCTGTAGCCCGTCAGGTGATATCCGGCCACCTGGACTTCCCGTTCCCCGATGATGTCCTTGATCTTTTTCATGGCTCTATACAAATCCCGGGCGTCGTCGAGGGCAATGCCCGGGATGGACGAGGTCGAAGCCGCCGCCGTGAACCGCCGGGTGAACGTGGATCCCAGGGATACGACGTGAAAGCCGGCCTTGTAAAAAATGTTCCGCAGCCGCTTCATTCCGCCGGCGTCGTGTCCCGACCCGGTGCCTGCGATGACAAAAATGAGCGGGGCCGGTTTCGATTGGACCGCCAGTCCGAAGGGCAGGGTCCGAAGCCCGCGCAACCGGGGCGGCAGCGGCCGGTCGGGGAAAATCGTCAACTGGAAATAGCGTTCCAGAACCGGGATCCCGTCCAGGGCGGCTTCTCCCGGCGCCCCGGCCACCGTGGCTTTGAGGGGGTCGGAGATGGGGTAGTCGTAGTCCGGCGGCGGGGGTGTTGCACCCACAACGGAGGAAAATGCCAGAAACAGGGATAAAGAGAGGATCGCTGTCCGCAAAGTCACATTGCGATGTCGATGCCCCGGTCCGGGATATCTTGCCGCTCCGTGGCTTTTTCTATTCTTATGTTCTCTGCACACTACCGTGGCTCCTTAAAATGCTTCCGGATTTCCTTAGAAATCTCTTTAAATCGCCGCTTCCGGTTCATCTTTCCAGCCGTTTCTTGCTTTTCCTTCAGATAGAATTGCTCCCGCTGGATCTTGTGGTAGCTGTCGTATCGATCACGGGAGAGACGGCCGTTCTCGAGGGCCTCGATGACCGCGCATCCCTTTTCGGATGTATGGCCGCAATCGGCGAAAAAGCAGCCGGCGGCGAGATCTTCGATCTCGGGGAATCCGGCGGCCATTCCCTCGTCGGCGCTCCAGAGCTGGACTTCCCGCAGGCCCGGCGTGTCGATGAGATAGGCGCCTGAAGATAAGCTGAACAGCTCCCGCCGCGTGGTGGTGTGGCGGCCTTTGGCGTCGGCGCTTCGCACCTCGCGCACCGCCTGTCGGTCTTCACCCAGTAAACGATTAATGATGGTGGATTTGCCGACGCCCGACGATCCCAGTAAACAGATCGTCTCGCCTTTTCGGATTCCCTCCCACAGGCAGTCCATGCCCGTTTCGGACAACGCGGAGATGATGCACACCGGCACGCCGAAGGCGACGGCTTCGACTTCCAGGCGACGGTCTTCGGCGTCGTCGCAGATGTCCGACTTGTTGAGCACCACCACGGGCCGGGCGCCGCTGTCCCAGATCAGGGTCAGGTACCGTTCCAGCCGCCGGACGCTGTAATCGTCGTCCAGCGCCATGACGATGAAGACGGCGTCCACGTTGACGGCCAGGATTTGCTCGGCGGTTTTATCCCCCGCCACTTTCCGGGAGATGACGGTGTTGCGCGGGACCAGTTTCTGGATAATCGCCCGGCTGTCGGCGTCCGGCCGGAGAAACCGGACATAATCCCCCACCTTGGGGAAATCGGCCGGACGTTTCGTTTTGAAGAGGAATTTTCCCGAAACCTCTCCGAGGAAGTGTTCTTCGCCATCGTTGATGACGTAGAGTTGTCGATGTTCGGCGATGATGCGGCCGGTTTTCAAGCTGTTCAATGTGATGTCCTTGCTTTGTTTTAAGGGATGATTTCGCTTTTCCATTCGGATATGTTCCGCTTGTCCGTGTCGAAGTTGACGCCCATCAGTATCCGTTTTTTTCCGCTTTCCTGGAATTTCTGGGGATAGCTCATGTCGCGGATTTGCTTCAACGCCGCATCCGCGCTCTGACCGCATTTGAATTCGATGATGTAGACCTTTTCCGGGAATTCGACGACGAGATCGATCCGTCCCCGCGAGGTCAGAACTTCGGTTCGGGCATCGACCCCGGAGGCCGACACCATGAGGTAGAACAGGGTGTGAAAATAGGCCTCGTCCCGCTTGCTTTCCAGCGTGTAGGGGATGGACGCGAACAGGGCGGACACCGTCCCGAAAAACGCGTCGAAGTCCTCGTTCCGGAGATAGGCGGACAACAGGGCGTATTTCGCGGTATCGGCGCCGTTGGTTTCCCCGGCGAAGGATTGGAGCAGGATCTCAAGGAAAGCGGTCTTGACCTCGCCGTTGGGATACCCCAGGGTAAAAAGCCGGTCCTGGACGTCTTTGATCGTCACATATCCCGTCTGAAACAACAACGCTTCGGTTTTCAGGCGGTCTATATCGAAGGTGCTGAACATGGATTCGGTGACCTGAAGGTTTTCCAGTTCCGGAACCCGGTAGTTCTTTTCCCGGAGAAGATTGACCAGGAAAGTGGGGGTCGCCGTTTCAAACCAATAGTGGCCGAAATCCTGGTGCTGAAACGCCTGGAGGATCGAAAAAGGGTTGTAGACGGTCGCTTCGCCCTTTGAAAACCGGTAGCCGTCGTAGTGAAATGTGAGTTTTTGCAGCATCTCCTTTTTCGGCATTCGAGTTTTCTCGCTCATGGCGGCGATGAAGGGGGCGAAATCATCCTCCAATTCTTTCTGAGTGTAGCCGAGAAAGTCCGAATACCGCTCGGTCATGGAAATGTCTTCCAGGTTGTTGAGTTCCGAAAAGATCGAGACGCGGCTGAATTTGGAAACGCCGGTGACGAATACGAACCTCAGCGCGGAGGCGACGTCCCCATCTTTAATGACGCCCAGGAAATACCTCAAAATATCCCTGTTCTCTTTGGCGATTTCCAGCGATTCTCTCCCTTTGCCGAGATGGTCGATCAGCGGCTTGTCGTATTCATCGATTAGAATCACAACCCGATGTTCGGTTTTCCGATGCAGCGCAAGAATCAGTTCTTTGAATCTCTCCTTGAGCATGGATTCCTTGAGTTGAATGCCGTTCCATAAGCCCGTGTTGTTCAGGCTGCTGGCCAGCCCCTTTTTGAGATTTTCCGGCGTGTCATGGCTGATCCCGTTAAAATCGATTAGGATGACCGGATACGGCGTCCAGTTCCAACCGCCGTGCTCCGAAATCCATAAGCCATCGAACAATTCCTTTTTTCCCTCAAACAGGCTTTTCAGCGTGGAAACCGTCAGGGACTTGCCGAACCTGCGGGGGCGGGACAGGAAATACAACATGCCGTCTTCGAGCATCTGGTGGATATGGCCCGTTTTATCGACGTAGATGTAGCCATCCTCCCTGATGGTTTTGAAGGATTGGATGCCGATGGGAAGTTTTTTATCGGTTCTCCATCGCATGTCTTGCCTCCTTATAGATTCTTTTACACCTCGGCATCACAAAATGCAACGTGCGTCATAATGGATCGCGCACTCAAAACAGGGCGATGAGCCCCTTGTGAAATTCCGTAATCGCCTTATCTTCTAAATTCGATATGGACCGGAAACCGAACGAAATTGAGACAACAACGACAAACATATTATACACTTCCATGATAAAACCATCCATTCAAATCCGCAACGCCCGCCAGAACAACCTCAAAAACCTCGACATCGACATCCCCCTCCACAAGCTGACGGTGATCACCGGGCCCAGCGGGTCGGGGAAGTCGTCTCTGGCCTTCGACACGCTCTACGCCGAGGGGCAGCGGCGGTATGTGGAGACTTTTTCGCCCTACGCCCGGCAGTTCATGGACCGGATGGACCGGCCCCAGGTGGACGAAATCCGGGCCATTCCGCCGGCCATCGCCATCGACCGGAAGGACCCGGTGCGGACGTCCCGGTCCACGGTGGGCACCATGACCGAGATCACCGACTATGCCAAGCTGCTGTTTCACCGGCTGGCGACCCTCCATTGCCGGGGATGCGGCCGGCCCGTGATCCCGGAGACGCCGGGAATGATCTGGGAACGGCTGCGGCAGGCGCCGGAGGGGACCAGGGCCGTCATCACCTTCCCGCTTTCCCTGGAGGGCTTCGAGATGGAAGAAGTGAAGCCCTATCTCCAGGGGATGGGTTTCGACCGCCTCTGGGTCGACGGGGGAGTTCGGGACCTGGACGACTGGACGCCCGAAATGTCCGGGGACGCGCCCCACGTCCTGGTGGACCGGCTGATCATCAAACCCGACGCCCGGAGCCGGGCCGTCGATTCGCTTGAACAGGCCTTCCGGTTCGGCGGGGGCCGGGTGGATGTCTGGCTGCCGCCGGAGGGCCATCTCGCCTTTTCCGGCAAGCTGGAGTGCGCCGACTGCGGCATCGCCTATCGGCCGCCCATCCCCAACCTGTTTTCCTTCAACAGCCCGGCCGGGGCCTGCGACGCCTGCCGGGGGTTCGGCCGGACCATCGGGATCGATCTGGAACTGATCATCCCCGACGACCGGCTCACTATCCGGGAGGGCGCAATCAAGCCCTTCGGCGGCCCTGCGGAAGCTCGGGAGGAATACCACGACCTGCTGGCCTTCTGCCGCCGGCGGAAGATCCCCGCGGACATCCCCTTCCGGGATCTCGCGGAGGACCAGCGGGAGGCGGTGATCGAGGGCGACAAGCGGTACTACGGGGTCCGGGGCTTCTTCAAATGGCTGGAGACCAAGTCCTACAAGATGCACGTCCGGGTTTATCTTTCCCGGTACCGGGGCTATTTTCCCTGTGAATCCTGCAACAACACCCGGTTCACGGACGAAACGCTCCTCTACCGGCTGGGCGGCCGGACCATCGCCGAGGTGTACGCCCTGAATGTGGATGCGGCGGCCGGTTTCTTCAACGGCCTGGCGGTCCCCGAGACCGACGAGGCCGGGCGGCTGGTGCTGGCCGAGATCCAGGGGCGGCTCCGGTATCTACAGGACGTGGGGCTCGGGTATCTGACGCTCGACCGGCAGTCCCGGACCCTCTCCGGCGGCGAGGTCCAGCGGGTGGCCCTGGCCTCGGCCCTGGGGGCGTCCCTGGTCAACACCCTCTACATCCTGGACGAACCCAGCATCGGCCTCCATTCCCGGGACAACCGGCGGCTCACCCGCATCCTACAGGGGCTGCGGGACGCGGGCAACACCGTGGTGGTGGTGGAACACGACCCGGAGATCATCCGGGAGAGCGACCACATGATCGATCTGGGACCCGAGGCCGGGGAGCGGGGCGGCGAGGTCATGTACGCCGGGCCCACCGCCGACGTGCGGGATTCCCTCACCGGGCAATACCTGCGGGGCGAGCGGACCATCCCCACGCCGCCGCGCCGGTCGGTCGAAAAGAACGACCTGCGGCTGACGGTGAAATCGGCGTCGGAGCACAACCTCAAGGGGATCGACTTCGCCATCCCCCTGGGCCGGTTCGTCTGCCTCACCGGCGTCTCCGGGTCGGGCAAATCGACCCTGGCGGAGGACGTGCTCTACCGGGCC
>JAABTM010000224.1 GCA_011389855.1 Desulfobacteraceae bacterium | reverse complement strand
GGTGACCGGTACGGGCGCGGATAAAACCATGAAGTTCACCCCGCCGGGAGGTCGCCCGATCGCCGGCAAGGCGACGGCGATTATAAGGGCGACGGTGACGGATCGGGATGACGAAGCGCCGAAGCAGGATGCCGATCAGGCGGTGCTTGAATATCTGGCGGTAAACGATGCGCCGGTCATCAAAAAGAAAAACGGTCTTGATGTGGAGAAAATCGAGGAAGATTCCGGATCCCATTTTGTGGAGTTCATCGTCAGCGACGAGGAAACCCTCCCCGGGAACCTGATCCTGACGTCGCCGGTCATTTCCGGAGACAACACCGCGTTGCTTCCTGAAGACCATTATTATTTCGACCCCGATTTTACCGGGTCCACCCGCCGACTGGTGCTGGAACCGGCGGATAACGAATGGGGCCAGGTGGATATCACCCTCAGCGTCTTGGATGATTGGCCGGCGCCGGACGGCCTGGAAAGCGCCCCCCTGACGTTTACCCTGGAGGTCACGCCCGTGCCCGATCCGCCCACCATTTCTTATCTAATGAAGGAAGGTTCGACCACTCAGGAACCCCAGATCATTATGGACGAAGGCCAGACCACCGATGATTTGACCGACACATATATCGTCGAAGTCGATGACCCGGACACGGCCTTGGGCAGCCTGATTGTCGGAGCGACCTGGGCCCCGGTTCCCGGCAAGGAAAACAATTACGTTGAAGGCCAGATTCGGCTGGCAGGAACGGCGGAGACCCGGACGGTGTTCATTTCACCGGCTGAATACGATTTCGGCTACGCCAGGATCACCCCCTGGGTGAAAGACAGCCCCGGCGCCGCGCCGGTCAAATCCCAGCCCTTCGAGCTTCGGGTCGATCCGGTCAATGACGCGCCGGTCATCAACGCGCCCATCGCCAACCCCGACGATATTATTTTTGTTCAGGGAAATGAAGAATACATTCTTCGTTTCGAGGTGCGGGATGTTGACAGCCCCCCTCAGAATATCCGGGTTTCCGCGGAATCGGGCGATACCGACCTGCTTCCCCAGACGGTCGAAACCCGGTTCGACTGGGGGTTGATCGAGGAATTCGACAGCACGCCGAATCTGGACAACATGACCCATGGCCTGTTGATGAAGCCGCTGCCTCTGGGCGGGGCCGATCCCGTGGATGTGCCGGTCACCATCCAGGCGACCGACCAGGAAAAATTCACGGAGTTTGAGTTTACGCTCCGGATTTTTCCGGACGTGACCCCCCCGAAAATCAGAATCCGGGAAACCGTTTCAATCAACGAAGACCCGGCCGCGTCAGAAGAAGTGACCTTCTGGGTCTGGGATGAAAAGAAGATGCCCTGGGAACTGGACGTGTTCGTTTCTTCCGGCCAGACGGACTACATTCCCAACAGCTACATCACCGTCGAGCCGATTTTTACAAGCGCGTCCGATCCTGGATACACCACCAACGCCGACAACTGGCGGCTGAAATTCAAGCCGGTCCGGAACGCGCCTTTTCAGGACCCCGAATTCACCACCCAGTTGAGCGTGTCCGTGAACAACGGTCTGTTTGAAACCGCGGCGGAACCGCCCCTGAGCGTCACCATCCACAACCAAAACGACGCGCCGACCATTTCAGCGATTCCGAACCAGGAGGTCCATCTCAACCAGGCCGTAACGGTCAATTTCACGGTGGACGATGTGGACGAGGGCCCCGGCCAGGTGACGGTTTCAGCCGCCGCCGATCCGGACATCGCCCGGTTTGAATTCACCAACGGCGACACGGCCGGCGAGCCCACCCAGCCTTATGTTAAAGATTGGACCCTTAAAGTGATTCCGAGCGCGACCACCGAAGCGGAAAAAACATTCACGGTGACGGTCACGGCAACGGACACCAGCGGCGTGACGGCCCCGGAGTCGGGCGAAGACGGCAACACCGGGACGGAAACCTTCACCATCAACATGGCCGGCGTGGCCCCGGGAGATGTGGACGGCAGCGGAACCGTTGATTTGGCCGACGCCGTAGCCGCCCTCCAGGTTCTGGCCGGCATCCCGCCGACCAGCGTGTTCGCCGGCGCCGACATCGACAACGACGGCCGGGTCGGCTTCGCCGAAGCGTTAAACGCCCTGAGAACCGCCGGCGGTTTGTAAGCGCCGCTTTAAATATTTCTTGAACCAGCGGGGCGCCCGATACCGGGCGCCCCGCTTTATTTTGACAGGCGTAGGTTAATGTGCCATAGTATAAAGTCTACATTTACTGTCTGCCGGTCAGCTTTCGGAACTCAATCAGGAATATCCCATGAGCCATCTACAAACCTTTCAAGTGTTTCCCAATATCCCAAAACCTCTTTCCTTTCTGGAGACCCTATCCCAGAACATCTGGTGGTGCTGGCGCCACGACGCGGTGGAGCTGTTCCGGCGAATCGATCCCCGGCTGTGGGACAAGTCGGGCCGGAACCCCATAGCCTTTTCGACCTTTCTGTCCCAGAAGCGGCTGGAGGAACTGGCCAGGGATTCCAGTTATCTGGCCCACATGGAACGGGTCCGGGGGCTGTACGAAGCCGAGGTGGCCGGCATGGCGCCGGACCCCGCCCTCGGGCCGGATGAAACCGTGGCCTATTTTTCCATGGAATTCGGCATCCATGAGAGCATCCCGCTTTTTGCAGGCGGTCTGGGCATTCTGGCGGGGGATCACCTCAAGGCGGCCTCCGACTTGAACCTGCCTCTCACCGGGGTGGGTCTCCTCTACCGGCAGGGCTATTTCAGACAGTATCTCGACGCGGAAGGGTGGCAGCAGGAGCAGTATCCGGAAACCGATTTCTTCCACGTCCCCATGAAGCGGGCCCTGGACCGGGAGGGCCGGTTCCTGCGCATCGGCATGGAAAGCCCAGAAGGACAGGTGCTGGCCGATGTCTGGAAGATTCAGGTGGGGACCATCCCCCTCTATCTGCTGGACACCAACCTGGTGGAAAATCCGCCGGAGATCCGAAACATCACCGCCCGTCTCTATGCGGCCGAGCAGAAAATCCGGCTGGCCCAGGAGATGCTGCTGGGCATCGGCGGGATGCGGGCCCTGGAGGCCATGGGCATCCATCCGGTGATCTGCCACATGAACGAGGGGCATTCGGCCTTTGCCGGACTGGAACGGCTGGCCCAGACCATGCGGCGGCGCCATGTGGATCTCGAAACCGCCCGGGAGATCGTCCCCCGCTCCACCATCTTCACCACCCATACGCCGGTGGCGGCCGGACACGACGAATTCCCGGCGGATCTGGTTCGCCCGTTTCTCAAACCCATGGAACCCCGGCTGGGGGTTTCCACGGACGAGATCCTCTCCTGGGGTCAGGCCGCGGGCAGCGGACCGGACGCGCCCCTTTCCATGTTCGTTCTGGGGGTCCGGATGGCCCAGTACTGCAACGGCGTCAGCCGCCTCCACGGTCAGGTGGCCCGTCGCATGTGGGCCCACGTCTGGCCTGAACTGCCGGAGGACGAGGTGCCCATCACCCACGTCACCAACGGGGTTCACATCGCGTCCTGGATCTCCCTGGAAAACGCCCTGCTCTGCGAGCGGTACATCGGACCGGAATGGCGGCGCCACCCATCCAACCCGGACATTCTCCACCGCATCGACGAGATCTACGACGAAGAACTGTGGCGGGCCCACGAAATGAGCCGGTCCCGGCTGATCCGGACCTGCCGGCGGCAGATGGTGGAACAGTACGGCCGGCGGAACGCCCCCAAGTCCATGATGCGGGAGGCCGAATCGGTGCTGGACCAGGACATCCTGACCATCGGATTCGCCCGGCGGTTCGCCACCTACAAGCGGGCCTACCTGCTGCTCATGGACCCGGACCGGCTGGCGGCCATGATCAATTCCAAGACCCGCCCCATCCAGTTCGTCTTTGCCGGCAAAGCCCATCCCCGGGACAACGAAGGCAAGGGGCTCATCCGGCAGATCGTGGATTTCGCCCGAAAGGCCGATGTCCGTCACCGGATGATCTTCGTGGAGGACTACGACATCCACTTCGCGCGTCATCTGCTCCACGGCGCCGATGTCTGGCTCAACACGCCCCGCCGTCCTTTCGAGGCCTGCGGCACCTCCGGCATGAAAGCGGCCATCAACGGGGTGCTCAATCTCAGCATCCTGGACGGCTGGTGGGACGAGGGGTATTCCCCGGAGCGCGGATGGCGGATCGGCGGCGGAGAAGAGCAGGCCGACGCCGCCTACCAGGACGCGGTGGAGAGCCAGGCCCTCTACAACATCCTGGAAAACGAAGTGATCCCCAGTTTCTACGACCGGGAGAACGGCGGCCTGCCTTTGCGCTGGATCGCCATGATGAAGGAATCCATGAAGATGAGCATGCATTATTTCTGCGCCCATCGCATGGTGGCCGAGTATTACCATCAGTTTTATCTGCCGGCGGCCGAGCGGTACCGGTCCCTGGTGGACGAAGGCGGCCGGGAAGCCCGGGAGCTGGGGACGCGGATCGAGCGCCTCAAACGGCTGTGGGGCCATATCCGCATCGACGCCGTCCGGAGGACCTCGAACGATCCCTTCCGGGTAGGCGAATCCATCGACGTGGCCGCCGATGTGGACATGGGCGATCTTCGGCCGGAGGAGGTCGAGGTGGAGCTTTATTATGGAAAGCTGAAAACGGTGGAAAGCCTGGTCGAAGGGCAGGTGGAGCGGATGGAGGTGGAAAGGGATCTGCAAGGCGGAAAATATCTCTATTCCTGCACCATGGAGTGCCGCGTGGCCGGGCGGTACGGCTTTACGGTGCGAATCCGGCCCAAGGGCGACGAGTGGATCAAGTCGGCCCCGGGTCTCATCACCTGGGCGTAAGGGAGAGGAATTAACGGATGGCGGAACCGACGCGAAACCCGCGCATATTGATTATAACCCCGGAAGTCACCTATCTGCCGGACCGGATGGGCAGCATCGCCCATTACCTGACGGCCAAGGCCGGCGGCCTGGCCGATGTGTCCGCGGCTCTGATCAGCGCCCTGTTCGAGCAGGGGGCGGACGTTCACCTGGCCCTCCCCGACTACCGGTCCATTTTCAGCGACCGTCTGGCCCCGTTTTTAAAAAAGGAACTCAACAACATCCGGGATGTGGTGCCCCAGGATCGGATACATCTGGTGGAGGACCGGGCCTTTTTCTACCTGAACCGCATCTATGGCGACGGTTCGCAAAACACCAAGCTGGCCCTGACCTTCCAGCGGGACGTGATCAACTACATCGTGCCCCGGGTCAAACCGGACCTGATCCACTGCAACGACTGGATGACGGCCCTGATCCCGGCCATGGCCCGGGAACTGGAGATTCCCTGCCTGTTCACCATCCACAATATCCACACCATGCGGGCTTCCATGTCCTATATCGAGGACCGGGGCATCGATGCGGCCGCCTTCTGGCGTCATCTCTATTTCCAGCGAGTGCCCATCACCTATGAGGAGAGCTGGGACAACAACGAGATCGATTTTCTGACCAGCGCCATTTTCGCGGCCCACTTCGTCAACACCGTCAGTCCCACCTTTTTAAGGGAGATCATCGTCGGCCAGCACGATTTCGTGGAACCGGCGATCCAGCGCGAGCTGCGGATGAAATACGACGCCGACTGCGCCGTGGGGATTCTCAACGCACCCGACCCGTCTTTCGACCCGGAAACCGACCCCAGTCTGTCCCGGAACTACGGGCCGGCGGACCACGTCGCCGCCAAGGCCCGGAACAAGCGGTTTCTCCAGGACAAGCTGGGGCTCATCGTGGACGGCGACGCGCCCCTTTTCTTCTGGCCCTCCCGTCTGGACAACGTCCAGAAAGGGTGTCAGTTGCTGGCGGACATCCTCTACGAAATGGTCGCCGAATACTGGGACCGGAATCTTCAGGTGGTCTTTGTGGCCAACGGCGACTACCAGCGCCATTTCCGGGATATCGCCCGCCTGCACGGTCTCAACAACCGGGTGGCGGTCTGCGACTTCGACGAAAAGCTGGAGCATTTGGCCTACGGCGCGTCCGATTTCATGCTGATGCCGTCCCGTTTCGAACCCTGCGGACTCCCCCAGATGATCTCCCCCATCTACGGCAGCCTGCCGGTGGCCCACGACACCGGCGGCATCCACGACACCATCTCCCATCTCGATGCGGCGGCCGATAAGGGCAACGGCTTTCTCTTCGAGGTCTTCGACGCCCCGGGCCTTTACTGGGCCGTCACCGAGGCCATGCGGTTTTACCGACTCGATCCGGACGTCCGGGAGCGTCAGGTCGCCCGGATCATGCGGGAAGCCCGGGAAACCTTCACTTACGCCAACACGGCCCGGCAGTACATCGAATTGTATGAAAAGATGCTGCAACGGCCGTTGATTACGGATTATGGGGTTTGAGGCAAGGCGATATTATGTCAAGAACGGCTTTGGATTTATCTCCTGAAGAATGGCGTCAATACCGGCCGTTTCAGGCCACTCCGCACGACGCTTCGACTGCGTCTGTTCAGGCGATGCGCGAGGATGCGTTGAAAACCGCTCAGCGGGCGGCCCAAATGTTGCGGAATTCTTATGGGGCGAAAAAGGTTGTTCTGTTCGGTTCCTTGAGCGCGTCGTCTGGGTTTGGTCGATATTCGGATATCGATTTGGCCGCATGGGGCATCCCCCCGGGTGATTTTTATCGGGCCGTGGCGGCGATAACAGGGATAAGCGACCAATTTAATATCGATCTGATTGATCCGGACACTTGTCGATTATCCATCAGGGAGGCCATTTTCACAGAAGGAATCGAGTTGTGAAAAAATCCTTTCCGCCATTGGCCGCTCGCATTCGCCAGGAAATGGAAGATCTCGACTACACTGTCAGGCGTGCTGTTTCCGGTATGGAAAAAGTGCGAACATATTCAGACGATATGTACTTGGATGTTGTTGCTCTGAATTTGCACGGGTTTTACTCCGGCATAGAGAAGCTCTTTGAAAAAATTGCAATTCAAATGGATCAACATCTTCCGCAAGGATCAAATTGGCATCAAGCGTTGTTGCAACAAATGTCGAAAGAAGCGCTTGGCGTTCGGCCTGCTGTGATATCTGAAAGCATACGGGAAAAATTGGATGAGTACCGTGGATTCCGACATGTGGTGCGACATGTTTACACCTACAGGTTTGATCCTGAAAAAATTGGCATGCTTGCCGACAATTCTTCAGATCTTTTTGATCATTTAAAAAAGGAATTGCTGGCTTTTGCGGATTTTCTTGAAGATGTCGCCATCAGAGGTCCTGAATAACATGCATTTTCTCCCATCGGACCCCATCCGCCGGGTTCTGACCCGCGATCCATTACTCGCGCCCTATGAACCGGTCCTGCGGCGCCGTCAGCGCCGGATCGGCGAGGCGGAACACTGGTTGACCGGCGGCGCCATGACCCTGGCCGATTTCGCCTCGGGCCACGAGTTCTTCGGTCTCCGGCGGGAAGGCGGCGAATGGGTCTTTCGGGAGTGGGCCCCCAACGCCGAACGGATCTATCTCATCGGCGAGATGTCCGGCTGGCGTGAACGGTCCGAATTCGCCCTCCAGCGGCGCGACGCCCCGGACGGGACCTGGGAGATACGGATGTCGGGCGACGCCCTGGGCCACAACGCTCTTTATCGGTTGCGGATTCACTGGCCCGGCGGCGCCGGGGACCGCATTCCGGCCTACGCCCGCCGGGTCGCCCAGGATCCCCATACCGCCATCTTCAACGCCCAGGCGTGGGACCCGCCGGCCCCCTATCGCTGGCGACACGCGGATTTCAGCCCCCCCGACGGCCCGCTGTTCATCTACGAGGCCCATGTGGGCATGGCCCAGGAGGCCGAAAGGGTCGGGACCTACCGGGAGTTCGCGGACAACATACTCCCCCGGATCGTCGCCGAGGGGTACAACACCGTTCAGCTCATGGCCGTCCAGGAGCACCCCTACTACGGCTCGTTCGGCTACCAGGTCTCCAATTTTTTCGCCGCCTCCTCCCGATACGGAACCCCCCATGAGCTGAAAGAACTGGTGGACCGGGCCCACGGCATGGGGCTCCGGGTCGTCATGGACATCGTCCACTCCCACGCCGTGGCCAATGAAGTGGAAGGGTTGAGCCGGTTCGACGGGACCTTGTACCAGTATTTCCACGATGGTCCCCGAGGTCAACACCCGGCCTGGGATTCCCGGTGCTTCGACTACGGCAAGCTCCAGGTGCTCCATTTCCTCCTCTCCAACTGCCGGTTCTGGATGGATGAGTACCATGTGGACGGGTTCCGCTTCGACGGAGTCACCAGCATGCTCTTCCTGGATCACGGGCTGGGCAAGGCGTTCACCTCTTACGACGATTATTACAACGAAAACGTGGACGAAGACGCCCTGGTCTACCTGGCTTTGGCCAACCGGATGATCCATGACGTGAAGCCCGACGCCATGACGGTGGCCGAAGACATCAGCGGCATGCCGGGGCTGGCGTCCTCGCCGTCGGAGGGGGGGATGGGGTTCGACTACCGGTTCGCCATGGGCGTGCCCGACCTCTGGACCCGTCTCACCAGGGAGGTCCCCGACGAGCGCTGGTCCATGAGCCAGCTCTGGCGCGAGCTGACCAACCGGCGGCCCGACGAGAAATCGATCTCCTATGCCGAGTCCCACGATCAGGCCCTGGTGGGAGATCAGACGCTGATCTTCCGGCTCATCGGGGCCGATATGTACGAGTACATGCACGTTTCCCGGGAAAACCTGCGGGTGGACCGGGGCATCGCCCTCCACAAGATGATCCGCCTTATCACCCTGGCCGCGGCGGGCCACGGTTATCTC
>JAABTM010000522.1 GCA_011389855.1 Desulfobacteraceae bacterium | reverse complement strand
GCTGGCGGCCAGGGCGTTGCACGACATTCACAGGGATTGGCGGGAGGATGCGGTGGTCGAAAAGACCATCGGGCGTTTGATGGCGGTTATGGGGTCCGACGCTGAATCCAAAGCGCGGGCCGATGCGGGCGACATCCTGGGGCGACTGGGCGATCCACGGGATTTGAAGAAATTTGTGGCTGTGGAAGGTGGGCGGTACAAGCTGTCTACGGGCGAAGTCGAAATGGAGCCGTTCGAGACCGCCAAATACCCGGTTGCCAATGCCTGGTACAAAGCGTTCATCGATGCCGGCGGTTATGGGGATGCCGGGCTTTGGACGTCCGAAGGTCGGAAATGGCTTGAATACACGGGAGCAACTGTTCCAAGATTTTGGTATGATCGAAAATGGAATTGTCCCAACGCTCCGGTGGTGGGCGTCTGCTGGTGGGAGGCCATGGCGTTTATTGCATGGTTGAACAGATCGCAGGATGAGTATCGTTATTTTTTGCCCGACGAAAACCAGTGGGAAGCCGTCGCGGCCGGCAAAGAAGGGCGCGAGTATCCGTGGGGGGAGTGGGAGGAAAATCGTTGCAACTACAGGGAAAGCAAAATAGAAAAGACATCTGCGGTCGGTACATTTGAAAACGGGGATACGCCGGAGGGGGTTTCGGATTTGGCCGGGAATGTCTGGGAGTGGACAATTACGGATTATCATAAAGGCGCAAATCGCGATGAGTTTTTGTTTGAGCCTGAGATTCAAGAGATGTTTGATAGGAATGAATTAGGTGATTATTTCTCAAAACTGGAGGAAAAAGACCGACTTATTCCAGTGCTGCGCGGCGGCTCGTGGAGCCTCAATCGGAACGACGCCCGCTGCGCCAACCGCTACAGGACCAACCCGAGCTACCGGAACATCAATGCGGGTTTCCGTTGCGCCAGGACGTAGCCCTTTACCCTCTTTACTCTTTTTCTCTTAAAACCGCCGGAGGCAGCGCATATTTTTGGATTTTTGGGCCTTGATCATCGTTTCGGCCGGTTCAGCGCCCTTCAGGGCGGTTGCGCTTGTAGGCCGGGGATTCATTCCCGGCCGGCGCCGCCGGGGAATGAATCCCCCGGCTACAAGCCAAACCCGGCTGAAGCCGGCTGCAGCCGTTTTGCCTCACGCATTGGCCGTAACGATGATCATCGCCCACATCGGTCTTGATCATCCTTTCGGCCATTCACTGCCTGCGCCCCTTCAGGGCGCATTGGTTGGACGATTCCGACCTGGGGTTGAAACCCCAGGCTATATACCGTTGCCGCTCCGCGGCAAGCATTGGCCGAAACGATGATCAAGATCTTCACATCTTATCCTCTTTTTCGCCGCCATGCCACCCATCAAACACCCGATCACCAAAAAAGACCCGGACAAACGGGACTTCCCCGCCATCCGGGCCCAAAAATCCACAGAAAAAGGCGCTTACCGATTCGCCTTCCGCACCCCCAACTGATCCAGCGCGATGATCATCTTGCAGATGTTGGACGACCCTTCCACCATATAATAGGTCGGCGTGTCCCGGTAGAAGCGGGCCACCGGGTATTCCGTGGAGTAGCCGTAGGCCCCCAGGATCCGCATGGCGTAATTCGACGCCTTGTTAACCGCCTCTCCGGCGGCGTATTTGGCCATGGCCACGTCCAGGCCGTTGTTGAGGCGGCCCTGGTCCTTGGCCCAGGCGGCGCGGTAGACCAGCATCCGGGCCGCGTCGATCTCCGTGGCCACCTGGGCGATCATGTCCTGGTTCATCTGGAATTCGCCGATGGATTTGCCGAACTGCTTCCGGTCGTTGCAGTATTTGAGGATCGTCTCCAGGCAGGCCTGGGCCAGTCCCACGCCGCCGGCCGCGGCCGACAGGCGGGTGTGGTTGAGCGAGCTGAAGACGATCCGGGCGCCGTCCCCCGGTTTGCCCAGGATGTTCTCCTTGGGGATCTTGGCGTTGTCCATGAAGACCTCGCCGGTGGGGGAGGAATGGGACCCCAGCTTCTCCAGGTTGCTGGTCTTGAATCCCGGGTGGTTTTTGGGCTCCACCACGAAGGCCGACAATCCCTTGGACCCCGCCGATTTATCCGTGTAGGCGTACATCATCAGCGCATCGGCCTGGGCCGCGTTGGAGATCCAGGTCTTGCCGCCGTTGAGCTGCCAATGGTCGCCCTTGTCCTCGGCTGTGGTGGACATGGCCATCACGTCGGAGCCCGCGTCCGGTTCGGTGATGCCGAACCCGCCGATGTACTCCGCCGAGCAGAGCTTGGGCACGTATTTCTTCTTCAGCTCCTCGCTGCCGTAGGTGTAGATGGTGTAGGCGCAGCCCAGCACCTCCATATTGACCTGGACCCGCAGGGCCGAAGAGCCCCGGGCGATCTCTTCCGAGACGATCATGGCCGCCAGCCATCCCTCGTCCATGCCCTCGCCGCCGTATTCCTCGGGGATCACCGTGCCGAAAAAGCCCAGTTCGCCCATGGGCTTGATCACTTCCTCGTAGGGGAAGTGGTTGTCCGCGTCCCACTGATCCGCGTTGGGCGCGATCTTCTTGTTGACGAAGTTCC
>JAABTM010000223.1 GCA_011389855.1 Desulfobacteraceae bacterium | reverse complement strand
TTCGTGGAAAACAGATGGCCTCGGGTCCGTCCTCGTTGCCCGGCGTCCGGCGTTTGAAACCGGTGGAGGAGCCGCTTGAAGGCGTCTTTATCCAGGGGAGCGCCGGCCGGCAGGTCCGGGTTCCGGTAGGTGGCGAAGAGGCCGCCGTCCGGCTTGAGGATGGCGGCGAATGAGATCTCCGGTTCGGCGTGGAGCGCCGCCAGGATCTCCCGGGCCGTTTCCGGCACGTCGAAGGTCAGGGACGCCGTGCTGTTGATGCCCACCACCTCGGCCAGCGTGGACAGGTTGACCGTCATGTTCCGCCGGAACGCCAGCACCTTGTTGGTCACGAAAAACACCGCCATCGCCAGCACGGTGAAAGTGGAGGCGATGGAGACGATCACGGTCAGCTTGGATCGGATGGGCAGGTCGCCGAATTTGCGGATCATAGCGCCTTTCAAAATGCGGGATTCCTTCCTTTCATTTCTTGCCGAGGGGAGGATACCGGGCGGAAGGGGTTTTGTAAATGCGTCGAGGCGCTTTCAGGACGGATGCCGGAAGGTGGGTCATCTCCGGAACCACCGTCCGTTCATGTCGCCTCCTTCTCGTTAGGGTGTTGTTTTCGAGAAAATTTAGAGCGGAAGCGACAGATAGGGATTGAAACTGAACGGCGATATGGTATCTTCGACGATGACGGGAAACGAGACGCACCACGCCAAAGGAGGAGATCGGATGAACATCGCGATTATCGGCGCCGGGGCCATGGGGAGTCTGTTCGGCGCATTGCTGTTGGAATCGGGACATGACGTCCATCTCATCTCACGGGATGAACCCCATGTGGGGGTGATCAACGAAAGGGGACTCGCCATCGAACGCGGGAACGATATCCGGATTATCGCCATCCCCGCGCATTTCAACATCGACGGCGTTCCGTTGGCGGATCTTTGCATCGTCTTCGTCAAATCCCCGGACACCGCGGCGGCGGCCGCCGATGCGGCCCGGCTCGCCGGTCCCGCCGGCGCCGTCCTGACCCTCCAGAACGGACTGGGCAACGCGGAAATCCTGGCCGACGCCGCGGGGGAGGAACGGGTCATGGCCGGGACCACGGCCCACGGCGCCACCCTGATCGGCCCGGGGATGATCCGCCATGCCGGCGTCGGCCCAACGGTCATCGGCATGTGGTCCGGGGCGGACCCGTCTCCGGCGCGGCGGGCGGCGGAAACGTTAACCGGGGCCGGCATCGAGACGGCGGTGGCCGAAGACATCAAATCCGTCATCTGGAAAAAACTCCTGATCAACGTGGGGATCAACGCCGTCACCGCGCTTACGGGCGTCAAAAACGGCGGCATTCTCGATCTGGAAGAATCCCGCTGGCTCTGCCGGACCGCGGTGAAAGAGGCCGCGGCGGTGGCCGGCGCTCAGGGAATCGACGTTCCGCCGGATATGGTGGAAACCGTGTTCAAGGTGGCCGAGGCCACCCGGGAGAATCGATCCTCCATGGGCCAGGACGTGGACCACCGGCGCCGGACCGAAATCGACGCCATCAACGGCGCCGTCGTGGAGATGGCCCAACGGCTGGAGATCCCCGCGCCCGTCAACAAAACCCTGACCGCCCTGATCCGGACCCTTCAGGCCCATTACACCGATTCCCCAGAGTTCGCCCGGTAACGACATCCTCAGAGACATAGGAAAGGAGATCCCATGAGCCGCCGGAAAACCACCATCCTGGACATCAAAAACGCCAAAACCGAAAACCGGAAACTGGTGATGGTCACCGCCTACGACTATCCCTTCGGGCTGATGGCCGACGAAGCCGGCGTGGATATCGCCCTGGTAGGCGACTCCCTGGGCATGGTGGTCATGGGGCTGGAGAGCACGGTGGAAGTCACCATGGAGGACATGATCCACCACATCAAAGCCGTGGTCCGGGGCTGCAAAGGGCCCATGGTCATCGGCGACATGCCCTTCATGAGCTACAACATCTCCATCGAACAGGCGGTGACCAACGCCGGCCGGTTGATCAAGGAGGGCGGGTGCGACGCCGTCAAGCTGGAAGGGGGCGTCGATTTCGCGGATACGGTGGGCAGGATCGTCCGGGCGGGCATCCCGGTCCAGGGCCACATCGGCCTGACGCCCCAGACCGCCACCTCCCTGGGCGGCTTCAAAATGCAGGGAAAAGACGCCGATGCGGCCCGGGCCATTATCGAAGACGCCAAGGCCCTGGAAGCCGCCGGCGTCTTTTCCATCATCATCGAAGCGGTCCCCGCGCCGTTGGGAAAGCTGGCGGCTGAATCGGTTTCCGTGCCCGTCATCGGCATCGGCGCCGGCCCCGACGTGGACGGCCAGGTGCTGGTCACCCACGACATGGTGGGCCTTTTCGACCGGTTCACGCCCAAGTTCGTCAAGCAGTACGCCAAAATCCGGCCCACCATCATCGAGGCCATCAGGGCCTACGGCGAAGACGTGAAATCGGGGACGTTTCCGGCGGCGGAACATTCGTTTTCCATGCCGGAGGAGACGCTGGCAATTTTGAAGGCGCGGTAGAAATTTATATTGACATCCGTCCGTTAAGGCGTTATTGTCAGTCCAGTTTCACCGTAGCTCCGAGTTTTATCGAATGATGACTATCGTAAGCCCCGGAATGTCTCCGGGGCTTTTTTTACGGGCTCAACAGAAAGAAGAACTGAATGACTTTTGAGAATTTTTCGTTTCACCCCGCCGTCGCCGCCGGCGTCTCGGCCGCGGGTTTCACCCAACCGACCCCCATCCAGACCGACGCCATCCCCTCCGTTATGAAAGGCCGCGACGTCATGGGTCTGGCCCAGACCGGCACCGGCAAGACGGCCGCCTTCGCGCTGCCCATCCTGAACCGCCTCATGGACGGTAAACGCGGCCATGTTCGCGCCCTGATCGTCGCCCCCACCCGGGAACTGGCCGAACAGATCAACAGCGATTTCAACGCTCTGGGAAAGAAAACCCGCCTGAAGAGCGTCACCATTTACGGCGGCGTGGGCATCAATCCGCAGAAAGAGAAGCTGAAGCGCGGCGTCGAGATCGTGGTCGCCTGCCCCGGACGCCTCCTGGACCACCTGGGCCAGAAAACCGTGGATCTGTCCAAACTGGAAGTGCTCGTCCTCGACGAAGCGGACCAGATGTTCGACATGGGGTTTTTCCCGGACATCCGGCGGATTATCCGTCAGGTCCCGAAAAAACGGCAGACCCTGCTCTTTTCCGCCACCATGCCCGACCAGATCCGGCATCTGGCCAATGAAGTGCTGAATGACCCGGTCACCGTCCAAATGGGCGCGACCGCGCCGGCCGAGACGGTCCGTCATGCGCTCTACCCGGTGGCGCCGACCCTGAAAACGCCGCTCCTCATGGCGTTGCTGAACGATATCGACACCGGATCGGTTCTGGTCTTCACCAAAACCAAGCACCGCGCCAAGCGCGTCGGCGAACAACTGGCCAAGGCCGGGCACTCATCGACCTCGATCCAAGGCAACCTGTCCCAGAACAAACGCCAGGCGGCCCTAAACGGCTTCCGCAGCGGGAAGTTCCGGATTCTGGTGGCCACCGACATCGCGGCCCGGGGCATCGACGTGTCCCAGATATCGCACGTCATCAACTACGACATGCCGTCCACGCCCGAAGCCTACATCCACCGCATCGGACGGACCGGCCGGGCCACCCGCACCGGCGACGCTTTTACCCTGCTCACCGCGGCCGACATCACCATGGCCCACGCCATCGACCGGGTTCTGGGCGAACGGGTCGAACGCCGAACGCTGGATGATTTCGACTACGGTCCCCAGGCGTCGCAGAATGCAAAGGGGAACAAACAGCCGGCGTCCGCGCCGCGTCCCGCCGGATCCAACAAGCGCAAACGCGACTTCAACGGCCGCATGATGCCCGCCACCGCCAACTGATCATCGCCGACCACGGCAGCGGATAATGGAAACGGTTGTTTTTCGCCGTTTCCATTTGTAGCTCACCCTTTCGGACTGTTTTGCATCCCGCACATCAAACCGCATCTTTTGGCTCCATGCGGCGTTCTCGCTTTTTTCAATCCTCGAAATAGTCACGCTATTCCTGCGGTTGAAAAAGCGCCGCAGCCTTGCCTGGAACCAAAATCTACGGTTTTCGGATAGGCTCTTAGAGTTGTCGATCTGTTCCCCCTAAAATTTGACATATCGGTTCCATCTGGTTTAATATTTATTACCGGCTATTTTGACGGGGCGGTAGAGCAGCGTGGGAAAGTTGCATAATCAACGGACGGCTGCCTTGAAACAATAAAACAGGGGGATTTCAATGGCTCAGGTAAAAGTAAACAATAAGGAAAATTATATGTTGATCGTTTTGGAAGGGTTTTTGAATGAGGACGAGGTCAAAGATATCCTCGGCAGGATTATAAAGGGGATAGATACGCTCACCCCCGGTTTTACTATGATTAACGATATCTCAAAATTTGTCCCGGCAAATTCTAAAGTCCTTAATGAAATCGGAAAGGTTCAGGCTTACTCAATGAAAAAAGGCGTGGGAAAAACGATTCGCGTGGTCGGAAATGTTCTCGGTAAAACACAATTGAGAAGGGCGCAGGAAAACGCCGGGGTCGGGTATGAGGTCATCGAAGTGGGCTCCCTGGAAGAGGCGATGGAACAGGTTTAGGATTCCGGCGCCCCTTGCCGTTTCCATATTTTCACTTCACACCCGCCGCCGCATCTCAAGCCCTTTATAATCGGCAAAAAATCCATATGCCTTCAACCGATTCGCGTATGGGCTTTTTCCCGCCTCCTCTCCGTTTATCCTCTCCGCCAGAATCCTACGCACCGGATTGAACCGCCGGTTTATCAATACCTTGCAAAACGACAAGTACCGCTCCAGAGATGGATGATCCGGCGGCGCGAGGATCTCCAGTTCCTTGACACTCTTCTTTGAGATGATCACCAGCCGCGAACCGTGGAAGACGAGGTGGGTGGTCGGCAGGCGCGGCGGCATGTCAGTTTCCAGCCCGTCGATCTTGATGCCGCACAGCGACGCCGGGTCGGCGGCGGCCATCCAGTAAACGGCGTCGTCTGGCAGGGGACCTTTGAGCATCCGGAAGGCGTCGTGGGAGATGAACTGGATGCCCGGAAGTCCCTCGAAAAAGCGGCCGGATAGGATTTCGCCGGAGAGTTCCATGAGCCGGAGGATTCGGAAAAGGCGGCCCCAGGACAGAGCGGGGAGTTCACGGGCCGTGAGTTCCCGGAAAAGTACGCCGTACCGGCTGAGCAATTGGCGGACCCGGTCCTTGTCGGTCTCCTGGGCCGTGATGGGATCGTCCGGTTCGGCCGGGCGGGGTAGGGCGGACCAGTGGCCGGCCATGGGGTTGGCCGTTTTCCAGCGGTTGAACTGGTTGCGACGGCCCCTTCCGCCGGTCAGTTTCGAGGATGCGGCGTCGAAGGGCTTGAATTTGTGCTGGATGCCCTTCCGGACCCCTTCAAAGGCGTCGTTGGTCAGGCCCCCCTGCCAGACGAGATTCCAGAGTTTCACCGTGAGATCCGCCGATGACAATCCGGCGCGGCGGGCGATGTCAAAAAAGCCGAAATGGCCGGACGGGCCCGGCAGCAGTCGGGCTGCCGCGTCGAAGGGCGTCGGCGCCAAGGCATCGGCGACGTCCGCCGGCGGCGCCTGGAACAGCTCCAGGTCTTCCCGGAAAGCGAAGCTGAGCCGCTGTTTTCCGCACCCGAACCAGATCAGATCGCTGCCGGCAAGCAGGCTGTCGAGCCAGGCCGGATAATAGGGGTCCAGCCGGGCCGGCAGGATGGTTTCCTCCCACGCGGCGGCGGGGGCCGGATAGCCGAAGAGGGATTCCAGCCGGTCCTGGAGATCCGCCGCCGATTCGCCGGGACGTGCCACGCCCTGAAAGGTTGCCAGAAAGAGGATCAGCCGATCCGGCGGCAAAGGCGTGAACGAGGGCTGCCGGGAGCGGCGCAGCATCCGGAGCAGGATTTCCAGGTTCTCCCGGTCGCAGATCTCGACGACCTCGTCCGATTCCCGGAACCGGTCCCGGACAATCCGGCCGGCTTCCAGCAAGGAACCCAGAACGTCGTCCAGAATCGCCGCATCCACACCGAAAGTATCCTGAACCCGGTTTGGCTGAATCGGTCCGTAAAAGGACAGCCACGCGAAAAGCCATTCGGGGAGGCCGCCGTTTTCTCCATCCGCCGATTGTTCCGAGCCGGCGGTCCGGTTGATCATCACCCCCTCGATGTTCTTTCGGATGTCGGTTTCGAGCCGCTTGGGCTTTGGCGCCGCGGGCGTCCACTGCACATCCGGGAGCCCAACGCCGATATCCGACAGAAGACGCGGCGCCATGTCCACGGCGCAAACGGCGGGTCCGGCCGCGCCCGGCAAAACGATACGGATCAGTTTTCCGGCAACAGGATCGACTGCCGCATCCGGGTCGATGCCGTTGTCCCGCTTCACCGCGTCAAGCAGCCTCTCCCATTCATCTTCCGGAATCAGCATCCGCTCCTTGACCCAATCCAGCAGTTCCGTCGAATCCCGGGGGGCATAGCCCGGCGCGGTGCGCTGGAGCTTGCCCTCCAGAACCTGGACGAGGTCGTCCGGAATCCGGGGCCGCAGGTGGGCCGAGCCGGTCAGTTCACGAAAAAGAGAATCCGTCAGACCGCCGCCGGTCCCCGGTCCGGGAGTGTCGTCCTCGTACATATGGTAGTTGGTCTGTCGCCAGATGAGGTTGCCGGCGAAAGGGGAGGGGACTCCGGTCGCCGTCTCACTCGCCCGGATGGCGCCGCCGGCCAGTTCATCCAACAACATCTTCAGGTTATCCAGATCGAACTCGTCACGGAGGCAGGTGCGCCAGGTCTCCAGGAGAATGGGGAAGTCGGGGAGAGTCGTCGTCGCCTCCAGCAGCTTCTTGGCCCTAAGACGGTTGAGCCACAACGGCATCCGCTTCTTGAAATTCATCCGGGGCAGCAGCAGGGCCCGGCCGGCGTTCTCCCGGAACCGGGCCCCGAAAAACCCGGTTTTGGGGAGCCGTTCCCGAAGCAGCGGCTCCAGGTTTTCCGGCGTGACCAGTTCCAGCACGTCTTCCGGTGAAAAGGCGTGGGGCAGGATCAGAAGGATGCCGTCGTCGTCGGTGTAGACCTCCAGCGGATACCGGTATCGCCCTTCCCATGCGGCGGACAGGGCCATGGCGAAGGGCCGGTTGATTCGTCCGCCCCAGAGGGTGTGGAGGATCACCTGCTTGCTGTCGGACAGGTTGAGGGGATCGTCGAAATGCTCGATGAGCAGGTGATGCCGGTGGGGCAGGGGGGATTCGGTGAGATCCCGCTGGCGCCGGAGAAAGGCGTGCAGCTCATGGGACGCCGTGTCGTCCATGCGCAGGCTCTCGCGGAGTTCACGGAGGAAACCCGGATCGGCCAGCCTGTTGTCGGCGTCCTCCAGAAACCGGCCGATTTTTTCAGACAGATGCCACTCCCGGTTCTGTGCCTCGGCCCGCCAGAAGGGGATGATGCCGGGACGTCCGGTGGACGGCCCCACCTCCACATCGTTGGCGGTGATTTTGAGGATCTTCCAGGTCTGGGCGCCCAGGGCGAAGGTCTCCCCCACGCTCCGCTCCCAGACGAATTCTTCGTCCAGCTCGCCGATCTTGGCCCGGGAATCGGCCATCCGCAGGTCGTAGTATCCCCGGTTCGGAATGGTCCCGCCCGCCATGTAGACCAGCCGGAGCTGACCGGACCGGGCCGCGACGGTGTTGTCGGTGCGGTCCAGGGAGATCCTGGGGTTGAGTTCCCGGAGCCGGATTTCGGAATAGCGGCCGGCCAGCATCTCCAGGGTCAGGTCGTACTGCCGCCGGGAAAGGTCGTGAAAGGGATGGGAGGTCCGGAAGAAGGCGAAAAGGGCGTCGATGTCCCAGGTTTCCACGCCGGCCATGGCCACGACGATCTGGGCCAGCACGTCCAGGGGCGCCGATACGGGACGGATCGGCTCGATGTCCCGTTCGGTTACGGACCGGGCCATGACGGCGGCGTCCAGGAAATCCCGTCCATGGGTGGGAAAAAGGACGCCCCGGCTCGTCTTGCCCACGCCGTGCCCCGCCCGGCCCACCCGCTGAACCGCCGACGACACCGACCGGGGCGACTGGACCAGCACCACGGCGTCCAGCTCGCCGATGTCGATGCCCAGTTCCAGCGAGTTGGTGGCCACGATGGCCGCGAGTTCGCCCCGCTTCAGCTTCTCCTCCACGGCGAGTCGGATCTCCTTTGAAAGCGACCCGTGGTGGGCGTAGGCCAGGTCTTCCTCCTCGCCTTCGTTGATGAGCCGGGTCACTTTCTCCGTGAGCCGGCGGCTGTTGGCAAAAAGCAGGGTGGCCCGGTTTCGGGTGATGATCCCTTTGAAGGCCCGGACCAGGGCCGGCCACCAGGAATCATCGGTGAGCGTCTCCCGGGCGTTGTCGGGAAAGCGAACCGTCAGGTCCAGTTCCTTTCGGGCTTCGGACCGGATGACGGCGACCTCCCGTGGCCGGTACCGGGGCGACCGGGGATCGCCGACCATTTCGTATCCGCCCACGAAAGCCGCCACGGTGGACAGGGGGCGCACCGTGGCCGAAAGGGCGATCCGCTGGAACTCGCCGGTCAGAGGGACCAGCCGGTCCACGGCGGTGATGAGATGGACTCCCCGCTTGGTCCCGGCCACGGCGTGGATCTCGTCCAGGATCACGGTGGCGATCCCCGCCAGCATCCGCCGCCCGCCCTTGGAACTGACCAGGATGTTGAGGCTTTCCGGCGTGGTGATGAGGATCTCCGGCGGCCGCCGGGCCATGATCCGCCGCTCGTCCGGGGGCGTGTCGCCGCTGCGGGTGAGGACC